>CAVGSO010000009.1:0-44709 GCA_963631875.1 Firmicutes bacterium CAG:341
CGAGGCTCAAAACATTCACGCCCTGCTTGACGAGCCATTTTGACACGCCCTTGGTCAGCGCATTGCTCCCGCCGCTGCCGAGCATCAAAATGATCGCCGCATCAGAGCCTTCGCTGCACATATAATCCCTTGATATATCCATGTATTCACAATTCCTTTCTTCTTAGTCTATGTGCCAGTCGAACATCCATCGGGGCAGAACGGTCCTTTTCGTCAACACCGCAATGCCGCTTGTGAGAAACAGCAGCATCAGCCCCGCATATGCCAAATACATGGAGGGCATCAGTCGGTCGAACTGCGCCTGTATCAGCGCCGCCGTTTCCTCCCGCCCCAGCAGTGGGGAAAGCACAGTCGTCCAGTCGGCAAGGCTGCCGATAAACAAATGCAGCGCAGCGGCAGTGGCCAAGATAATTACGCCGCCAACAAGAACCGCCATTCGGGTCTTGCGGTATTGCGGCAGTATCTGACGATAAAACACGCGCATAGCGAAAAACTCCAGCGCCATGCCGCAAAATCCTGTGGCGATCAGCAGCGGCAGTCGCCATGCTTCCCATGAACCGTTCAGATACGCCTCCCTTGTAAACAAGCCGCTGTCGCTTTGGCCTACAGGAATGACACTTAAACACAAGTCACCCACAAGCATCAGAAATGCCCCCAGCACCCCCAGCAGTGCGTCCCGCCTGTAAGTGCTCAGTTCCTTGCTTTCCATTATCAGCACTCCCTTTACAACGGTTAGAGTACGCTAACTCTATTGTTTTCAAAAAGCCGCATCTCTGCAGCCCTTCAGCTTCTCCATAAACATGACCATATCAGTTCTTTCGTTCACATTATACCAATGTTTTTTTGCAGTTGCAAGAGGGGAAAAAGAAAAGTAAAACGGGAGCATTTTACTGCTCCCGCTCTCTGCTTTTCAGGTGCCGCTGGTTTGAAGCTCTCTTTTCCTGTTCCCGCAGGCGGATCATACTGCGGGAAGTATCTTCCTCTGTATACTCTCTCAGCAGACGAGAAGTTTCCTGCTTAGCAGCGAGTAGCATACCGAGCGAGGGCTTCTTTTGGAGGGATGCTTCCAACTGCTTCTCGGCTACGTTTTCCTGTGTGTAACGGATGCTCTGCTGTGCTTCAAAGGTACGTCAACTATTTTCAGAGAATGGCTTGTTATTCCCGGCCGGATATGCTACGATACACACAAAAATCATCTTCACGGAGTGAACACGAGCATGACCACGAAAGACTACCAAACGCGCAGTCCGCTGCGCATCTTCCTGACCTACTTTAAGCCGCACCGTAAGCTCTTTATCCTCGACATGACGTGCGCGTTTCTCATCGCACTCATCGACCTCGCGTTTCCCCTCGTCTCGCGGCAGGCGATGTATACATGGCTGCCGGAGAAACGCTTCACCGTGTTTTTCATTGTCATGGCCGTCGTGGTGGCGGCGTATGTGCTGCGCTCGGGGCTGTACTTCATTGTGGCGTACTGGGGTCACACGTTCGGCATTCGGGTCGAGGCGGACATCCGGCGTGACCTCTACCACCATATGCAGGAGTTGGGCTTCGACTTCTACGACCGGAACCGCACGGGGCAGCTCATGAGCCGCCTGACCAGCGACCTCTTTGAGCTGACGGAGCTGGCGCACCACGGGCCGGAGGATCTCTTCATCTCGGTGGTGACGATCGTCGGCGCGCTGGCGGTGATGTTCGCGGTGCGCTGGGAGCTGGCGTTGGTGCTGCTCGTGCTGCTGCCGATTTTGCTGTGGGCGGCACTGCGGCGCAGGCGGCAGATGAGCAATGCCTCCCGCGCCGCCAAGCAGAAGACGGGGACGATCAACGCCGCCATCGAGTCCGGCCTCTCCGGCGTCCGCACGACGAAGGCATTCGCCAATGAATGCGAGCAGCAGCAGCGCTTCGACGAGGCCAACGAGGTGTTCAAGACCGCCAAGCGCGGCTTCCACAAGGAGATGGGGCGGTTCAACGCGGTGATGGAGTTCTTCACGGGGATTTTGCCCGTGGTCGTTATCGCCGTGGGCGGCTGGCTCATCATGCGGGGGGAGATGGACTACGTGGACCTCATCACGTTCTCCCTCTACGTCACCGCGTTCGTCAGTCCCATCCGGAAGCTGGCGAACTTCGCCGAGATGTTCTCCAACGGCTTTGCGGGACTGCACCGCTTCGTGGAGCTGATGCGTACCGAGCCGACCATTCAGGACGCACCCGACGCCGCAGAGCTGACGGCGGTGCGCGGCGACATCGACGTGGAGGACGTGACGTTTGCCTACGGTGACAAGGCGGACGTGCTGCACCACGTGACGCTGCACATCCCGGCGGGCGAGACGGTGGCATTGGTCGGCCCCTCCGGCGGCGAGAAGAGTACGCTATGCCAGCTTTTGCCGAGGTTTTACGACGTGGACGGCGGCTCGATCGCCATCGACGGCCACGACGTCCGCACCCTCACACAAAGCTCTCTGCGCCGCAGCATCGGCATCGTGCAGCAGGACGTGTTCCTCTTTGCCGACACTATCCGCGAGAACATCCGCTACGGCCGCCCCGGTGCGAGTGACGGTGAGGTGGAGGACGCGGCGCGGCAGGCGGAGATCTATGACGACATCATGGCCATGCCCGACGGGTTTGACACCTACGTCGGCGAGCGCGGCACGCTGCTCTCCGGCGGGCAGAAGCAGCGCGTGTCGATTGCGCGTATTTTCCTGAAGAACCCGCCCATTCTCATCTTGGACGAGGCCACCTCCGCGCTCGACAGCGTGACGGAGGCGAAAATTCAGGGGGCTTTCGACCGTCTCTCCGAGGGGCGGACGACGCTTATCATCGCCCACCGACTGTCCACCATCCGCGGTGCGTCCCGCATTCTCGTCATCCGCGACGGGCAGATCGCCGAGGAGGGCAGCCATCAGGCGCTGCTGGCGCAAAACGGCGAGTACGCCCGTCTCTATCACACACAGAACGTAGGTGAAGCGTATGGACAGGCGTGAGCTGCTCGATAAGACCGCCCGCTCCGAGGAGGAGCGGCTGCTGCTCGGGCGGGTGTGGGATAAGCGCGAGCAGTGCCGCCTCAGGAGCATTCCCACGGCGACAGCGTTTCTCTCACCGCAGGAGCAGGCGGCGGCGCAGCGTCTCCTGAATGCGCTCGGTCAGCGGGAGGGGACTGCGTTCTGGGGCGGCTACGACGGCGCGGAGCGCAAGCGGCTCTTTTTCCTGCCGGAGTGGCAGGAGACGCCCGACAAGGCCGCCGTGGCGGCCTTGTGGGCGGAGTGCCGCAGCGGCGCGGCGCTGACGCACCGAGATTTTTTGGGCAGTCTGATGGCATTGGGATTGACCCGCGAGAAAATAGGCGATATACTGGTAGTGGGCAGCGGCTGTCAGGTGCTGGTCGAACCCGCCGCGCTGGACTTTTTGGTGCAGAGCTGGGAGAGTGCCGGGCGTGAACGGCTGACCGTCTCGCCGATTGCACTGGACGAGTTGACCGTCCCGGAGGCGGCGGTACGGGAGGTGCGGGACACCGTCTCCTCCCTGCGGCTGGACAACATGCTGGCCTCCGGCTTTTCCCTCAGTCGGAGCAGGGCGGCGGAGGCCGTGGCGCGGGGCGCGGTGCAGGTGAACTACACCGTGTGTCAAAAGCCGGACAAGACGGTCGCGGCGGGGGATGTCATCACCTGCCGGGGACTTGGAAAATGTGTGCTGGACACCGTGGGTGCACCCACGAAAAAGGGGCGGCTGCCCGTGGTCATCCGGCGGTTCATATAGAAAGGACGAAAGACGATGGATGAGAAGAAGATTGCCCGTATCAACGAGCTGGCGCGCAAGGCTAAAGCCGATGGCTTGACGGAGGCCGAGACGGCGGAGCGGGACGCGCTGCGGCAGGAATACCTCAACGCCGTTATGCGCAACGCCCGCGAGGTGCTGGAGCACACCTACCTCGTGGACGAGCAGGGCAACAAACATAAGCTGCCGAAAAAGGGAGAAAGCAACGCATGAGCTACGAGTACGACGAAAACAGCGGCCTGCACCCGACGCCGCCGAAGAAAAACGGCGACTGGGGCTCGTGGCTGCTCATCATTGTGATGCTGGCCGCCGTCTGGCCGGTGGGGCTTGTGCTGCTCATCTCCAAGCTGTCCGACAGCTCAAAGAAAAAGGGCTCGAGGAGCAGCGCCGCGCCCAAGGCGCGGCAGACCGTGCAGCGCGTGACGAAGACGCCTGCGTACAGCGACAAAGGTGCCAGGGTCATGAAGCTCATCGGCGCGGTGCTGACGGCGGTGGGCGCTTTGACATTCTTTTCCGTGCTGGGAGATACGCTGCCCTACGCCGTGCAGAACGGCGCGTGGTGGGATCTCCTGCAGGAGCTGTTCTACCCGGCGGGTATGCTGGCCAGCGGCGCGGTGCTGCTGCTGGGGAGCGGCGCGGCGAAACGCCGAATGCGCCGCTGCGCCGCCTACCTGCGCACGGCGGGGCAGAAGCAGGCCGTACCGATCGCGCACCTTGCACGCACGGCGGACGTATCGGAGAAGCGGCTGCTGCGCGACTTGGAGGAGATGCTTGAAAAGGGGCTGTGGGGTGAGGCGGCCTACCTCGATCGGGGCAGCGGGATGCTCTTTCGCTCGCAGGAGGCGGCTGCGGCCTATTTCGCCGCTGCCGAGGCCGCCGAGGTGTGCGGGGACACGCCCGAGGAGGGCGACTACGTCTCCGCGCTGCGGCAGATACGTGCGCTGAACGAGCGCATCGACGACGCGGCGCTCAGCGCGAAGATTGAGCGGCTGGAGCAGGTCACGGGCAGCATTTTCAAGGCCATTGAGGACGACGAGCGCAAGCGCGCGGCGGCGGGGAAGTTTTTGAGCTACTACCTGCCCACCACGCTGAAGCTGCTGGAAAACTACGCCTCATTCGAGGCGGCGGGCGTGAGCGGCGAAAATCTGACACAGGCGAAGGCGAAGATTGAGAAGACGATGGGCAGCATCGTCGCGGGCTTTGAGCATCAGCTCGACGAGCTGTACCGCAGCGACGCGATGGACATCGACAGCGATATACGGGTCATGGAGACGATGCTGCGGCGCGACACTGCCAGCGTGGCGGATGATTTTGACCTCGGCGGCGCGGCAGCGCAGCAAAAAGAGTGACGAGGAGGAGAGCAGCATGGCTGAACGAGAGAAGACCGCGTGCTTTTCCGGGTATCGCCCCGAGAAGCTGCCGTGGGGCAGGAACGAGGACGACCGGCGCTGCGCTGCGCTGAAAAAGAGGCTCTACGCGGCGATCTGCGACGCCTGTGAGGCGGGCTATGAACACTTCATCTGCGGCATGGCGCGGGGTGTGGATTTCTTCGCCTGCGAGGCCGTGCTGGCCGTGCGGGCGGCGGAATACCCCTGCCTCACGCTGGAGGCTGCCATCCCTTACCCGACACAGGCCGATGCATGGTCGGATGAGGAGCGCGAGCGATGGGACTCGCTGGTGGCGCGGTGCGACTTTGAGACGGTGGTGCAGCAAGGCTACGCGCCGGGCTGTATGCAGCGGCGCAACCGCTACATGGTGGATCACAGCGCGCGCCTTATCGCCGTGTTCGACGGGCAGGAGGGCGGCACGAAGAACACGGTGGACTACGCCCGGCGCCACGGAGTGGAGGTCGTACTCATCGCGCCGTAACTCCCGAGGGTCGGCAAGCGCCTCGGGAGATTTCTTTTTTGATTTTCGCTAGGCCCTCGTAGGGAGGGTGAGGGCAGACCGCCCCTGCGGACGTTTATCGGGTGCGATGTGGGCATGACAAGAGCTGTTTTCTTAACAAGCCAAAATCCCAAGGGCCGAAGCCCTTGGGATTTTATCGTATCAAGGTGAATTATACTATTATAATTCTTATAAAATCCCAGTCATAGGGCTTCAAGTTTCCAGGCTTAAAAGAGGCAACAACGTTGTCAGGCCCCATTATCTGGAAGCCAATGACCGCCCGGAGCGTGTGGACTTGCGTTCCTATGCCAGACAGGGGCTTGATATTGTCCCCGCTGTCCATGAGGGGGCGGCTGTCCAGCAGATGGAAAAGCGGGGAATTCAGACGAACATCGGCAACCTGAACCGGGAAATCAGAGCCGCCAACAGCTTAATGCAGTCCATCCGGCAGCTCATCCACAACCTCAAAGGCTGGATTACCGAGCTGGGAGAAAAACGGAAGGAACTGCTTGCACAAAAGGAGGCGGAGGAAGCGACGCTTCTTCCCAATCTTCTGATGAAATATATGGAGATACGAAAGGAAGAACGGAAGGACTGGACGAGGGCTGGGCAGAACCGGGGGACTTCCAAAGGCTTAAAGGCAGTCAGCGAATCACTGTCCTATCTCCGGCGAAAGGGGCTTTCTCCCAATGAGTTCACTGTCCAATATGTTTGACAAACCTACATTCTCTGAAAATAGTTGACGCACCTCCACACTCCCGGTGAACGTTCGTAAAGTGGCCTGCCTGCACGCCGTACTTCCGATGAACGGTTGGAGCGGCGGGGCGTCCTCACCCCGCCGCTCCAACGGTGCGGAATACAAAAAGAGAGCGGCCAAGCCGTTCGCTTTTTGCCAAAAATTCACCTTATACCTTACCGCATGGCGACCGTGATCTCCGCCGTGGCGGCTATCTCGCCATCTTCCCTGCAAAGCTCGGCACGCGCGACAATCTTCGCCTTAGCCTCGTTGACCTCCGCCACCTCGGCGCGCGCCGTCACCACGTCACCGGGCAGGAGGCCCTTGAGAAATCTAACGTGGTCGATGGCGACAAACAGCGGCGTCAGTCCCGCGTACCTCTCCCCTGTCATGATCATGATATCCGCCGCCTGTGCCATGCACTCCACGGACAGCACACCGGGAAAAATCGGGCTGCCGGGAAAATGTCCCTTAAACACCTCCCACTCGGGGCGGAGGACAAGCCTCGCCTCGATGCGCCGCATAGGCTCAAGCGAAATTACCTCGTCGATCAGCAGCATCGGCGCTCGGTGGGGCAGTATCTCCATGACCTGCCGATGATCCAGCACGATTTCAGGCATAGTCACGCCTCAACTATACTGCCGAACGACGGCCGTGACCTTGCCGAGCAGTGTGGCCTCGCGGCCGTCGATGGGCTGGTAATGCTCGTTCTCCGGGAGCAGCCACACCTCGCCGTTGCGGCGGCTGAGACGCTTCACGGTCGCCTCCTCGCCCAGCAGCGCCACGACGATCTCGCCGTTGTAGGCCGTAGGCTGTTGGTGGACGACCACGAAATCCCCCGGCAGAATGCCCGCGTTGAGCATGGACTCGCCCCGGACGCGCAGGGCAAAGTACTCCCCCTCGCGCCCTCCGGTGTCGAACGTCAGGTAGTCCTCGATGCACTCCTGCGCCAAAATCGGGCTGCCCGCCGCCACGTTCCCCACGATGGGGACGCGATCCGCCGGAGGCTCGACCTCCTGCGCCGGAGCGGGTGTCGGCGCATTCGTCTGCGCGAGCGTCAGGGCGCGCCCCTTGCCTGCGCCCTTGCTCAGCACGCCCAGCTCCTCCATGTGCTTGAGGTGGAAGTGGACGGTCGAGGGCGACTTCAGCCCCACCGCCTCGCCGATCTCACGGACGGAGGGCGGGTAGCCCTGCTGCCGTATCGTCTCGGCGATATAGTCATAGATGCGCTGCTGCATTTTCGTCATCCGCGCCATAGCCATACCCCTTTCCAAACGGTTTTCAAGGACAGTATACCACACTCGAACACGGATTGCAACATTTGTTCTACATTTTGCAGAAGTTTTTATTCCATTACACATAGTAACTCGTTCACGCCCGCTTCCCCGCGACGTTGGCGATAAAGACGCAGATCAATATCAGCACCACGCCGAGGGCCTGCCACAGCGAGAACGGCTCGCGCAGCAGCACCACGCCCGCCAGCACCGACACCACGGTGGTCACGTTGGAAAAAAGCGACGTCTCCGTGACGGTCAGGTGGCTGTTGGCGAAGTTCAGCAGTCCGTAGGCCACGCCGGAGGACACAACACCGAGGTACAGCACCGCCAGCCGAAATCGGCCGCTTTGCATCGGCTCAAGGATCAGCGCACCGGAAAAACCGCCCGCCTGCACCAGCGCCGTCGGGACGAAGACGATCATCCCGACCACGAACATGACGTAGGTCATCTCAAACGGCGTAAACGACTTCGCCGCGCTGTGGCTGATACCGTAGTAGACCGTGTCGCTGAGCATCGTCAAAAGCAGGAACAGCAGTCCCAGCGCGGAGATCATCACCGCGCCGCCCGCGGAGATCAGCGCGACGCCGCCCACCGCGCCCAGTGCGCATAGGACCTGCCGCGCCGTGACGCGCTCGTGCAGCACCAGCACATCCATCAGAATGCAGCAGACCGGGACGGCGGCGATGATCGTCCCCGCCACGGCGGAGGAGGTGTAGAGGATCCCGTAGTTTTCGAAGATGAAATACGCCACCGGCTGCACCAGCCCCAGCAGCACAAGACTGCCGACGGGCTTATGCCGGAGGCTGAACGCAAAGAGCTTCCTCCCGCGCAGACCGCCGACGAGTGCGTTGACCGCCAGCACGAGCGACATGGCCGCGACGGCGACGGTGAAGCGGAAGGCCAGCAGCACCGAGGGCTGCGCCACCGCCAGCGCGAGCTTGGAGAACATAAAGCTCATGCCGAAAATCACCGAGGCGACCAACGCCGCCAGCAGACTGAGGATGTGGATCTTCTCTCTCTTCATGCGACACCTCCGAAACAAGTGAGCTGTATCATAGCACATTTCCCGGAAAAAGGCAAGGCCGCGGCCTTTTTCGCATCGGCGGCGGTGTGCGTACATTCAGTGCTATCAACGCTCTTGTACTTTTTCAAGGTCTGTGCTACAATAACCGCATACATGGAAAAATTGCGGCTGACACAGGAGGTGGGCATATGACAGAGGCGAGCGTTCCGAAACTGGCACCCCACGCGAGCTGCACCGGGTGTGCCGCTTGCCGAAACGGCTGCCCCAAGGGCGCAATCCGCATGGAAGCGGACAGTGAGGGCTTTCTCTACCCGCGCTTGACGGAGGGCTGCGTGCAGTGCGGCCACTGCGCACACATCTGCCCCGTGCTGAAGCAGCGTGAGCTGCGCGGCGAACCCGCCTGCTTCGCCGTGTGGAGCGAGGACGACGAGCTGCGAAGCCTCTCCACAGGCGGCGGCGCGTTCGGCGAGATGGCGCGCTACGTGCTGGAGGGCGGCGGCGTGGTCTTCGGCGCGTCGCTGGATGAGACACTGCGCGTGCGACACACCGCCGTGAAGAACCTGCACGACCTGCCGCAGCTTCTCGGCGCGAAGCCCGTGCAGAGCGACATCGGCGAAGCCTACCAGCAGGCGCGGCTCTACCTCGACCACGGGCGTCACGTGCTTTTCTCCGGCACACCGTGTCAGGTGGACGGGCTGTACCACTACCTCGGCGAGCATCCCGAGCGGCTCTTGACGTGCGACGTGGTGTGCGGCGGCGTGTCCAGCCCCGGCGTGTGGGAAAAGCTGGTCGCCTCGATGGCCTACGTCAAGCAGCACCGCCCGCTGCGCGTCACGTTCAGCGGCAAGCTGGCGGGCGAGTGCCAGCACCGCTTCCGCGTGGAATTCGAGGGCGGCGGCCACTATGACGCGCCGCTGGCCAAGTCCGAGCTGGGGCGCGGCATTGCACGGGGACTGCTCCTGCGCCCGGCCTGCCACACCTGCCCCTACACCTCCATCGACCGTGTGGGCGACGTGACGCTCGGCATCGTCAAGGGCGCGGCGCTGACGCAGGAGGAACGGCGGCAGGGTGTGTCACTGCTGCTCATCAACAGCCCCAAGGGCGCACAGGCCTTTGACAAGCTGCCGCTGCACCGCCGGAGCTTCCGCCTGCAGGACGCAGTAGAGGCGGATGCCGCCTTGCGTATGCCGCCGCCGATCCCCCCGGAGCGGGCGCGGTTTTTCGAAGCCTTGTCACAAGAGCCGTTCCGGCAGGTCTGCAACCGCTTTCTCTCCGCCATGCAGCCGCGCCGCCAATCGGAGGACAAGCCCCTGAAATCCCTGCTGGCCGCGCTGCGCGGCCTCGGAAAGAGGGGTCATCAATGACAAAAACGCTGCTGCACACCTGCTGTGCGCCCTGCTCCGTGGCGTGTATCCAACAGCTGCGCGGCGAGGGCATTGAGCCCGTCTCGTTTTGGTACAACCCGAACATCCACCCCTATCAGGAGTACAAGGCGCGGCGCGACACGCTGATGGCCTATGCGCCGTCCATCGGGCTGGAGCTGATCGTGCGTGAGGAATACGGCCTGCGCCGCTTCTGCCGCGAGGTCGCGGAGGACATCGACCACCGCTGTGGGAAGTGCTACGCCATGCGCCTTGAGGAGACGGCGCGCTACGCCGCCGACCACGGCTTCGAGTGCTTTTCCAGCACGCTCTTCGTCAGCCCCTACCAAAACCACGAGCTGCTGCGCACCGTCGCGGAGACGATGGCCGCGCGGTACGGCGTGACGTTTCTCTACCGCGACTTCCGCCCCGGCTTTCGCTGCGGGCAGCAGGAGGCGCGGGAACTGGGACTCTATATGCAAAAATACTGCGGGTGCGTGTTCAGCGAGGAGGAGCGCTACGCCAAGCAGCTCGCGCGGGACATGGCACAGCCGGAGAAGCACCTATCCACAGAGCAACATGAATAAGGAGGTCATTTCGATGAGATTACTGTTTCAGGGCGGCTCGGTCGTGACCGGGCAGGGCGTCCGCCGCGCCGACATACTGGTCGAGGGCGAGAAAATTTTAGACGTATGCCGCGGCATTCCGCCCATCGGCGCACAGGTGGTGGATGTGCGCGGAATGCTCCTTTTCCCCGGCTTCATCGACGCACACACGCACTTCGATCTGGACGTGTGCAATACCACCACGGCGGACGATTTCGCCAGCGGGTCGCGCGCGGCCCTGCGCGGCGGCACGACGACGGTCATCGACTTCGCCTGCCCCAACAAGGGCGAGACGCTGCACGACGGTCTGAAGCTCTGGCACGAGAAGGCGGACGGTAAGTGCGCCTGCGACTACGGCTTCCACATGACCATCGACGACTGGAACGAGACGATCGAGCGCGAGATCGACGATATGTACGCCGAGGGCATCTCCTCCTTTAAGATGTATATGACGTACCCGGCGATGATGCTCGGCGACGAGCTGATGTATAAGGCCCTGAAAAAGCTGAAGGAGAAGGGCGGTATCTGCGGCGTCCACTGCGAGAACGCCGGGGTCATCGATGCGCTGATCGCCGAGAAGAAGGCGCGCGGCGAAAACGGCGTCTACTGTCACCCCGAGACACGCCCGGATTACCTCGAAGCCGAGGCCGTCAGCCGCCTTTTACGCATTGCCGAGGCGGTGGATATTCCCGTCGTCATCGTCCACACCACCAACCGTCAAGCCCTGCAGGAAGTCGCCGCGGCACGTAAGCGAGGGCAGAAGGTCTTCGTCGAGACGTGTCCGCAGTACCTCGTGCTGGATGACAGCGTGTATTACAACGAGGACTGGCTGCAGGCGGCAAAGTACGTCTGCTCCCCGCCCATCCGCAAGACGGCGGACCGGGAGGCGCTGTGGCGGGCGATCCGCCGCGGCGAGGTGCAGACGGTGTCCACCGACCATTGCAGCTTCACCACGCAGCAGAAGCTCGCCGGGCGCGACAGCTTCACCGCCATCCCCGGCGGCATTCCCGGCGTGGAGACACGCGGTGAGCTGCTCTACACGTTCGGTGTGGCACAGCATAAAATCAGCCTGCGGGATATGTGCCGCGTCCTCTCGGAGAACCCGGCAAAGCTCTACGGTCTCTATCCCCGCAAGGGCGTGCTTGCACCCGGCGCGGACGCGGACATCGTCGTCTACGACCCGGAGGCCGACCACGTCCTCCGCGCGGAGGATATGGTGGGCGCGGCGGACTACACCCCCTACGAGGGCGTGGTCACAAAGGGCTCCATTCGTCAGGTGTGGCTGCGCGGCAAGCCCGCCGTCTCCTGCGGCACGGTGCTGGCCGGCGCGGAGGGGAAATATCTGGTGCGCGGCAAGTGCCGACTTTGAGACGGAGGTTGTGAACGATGCTGGACAAGACGTTGGGTTATCTGCTCTGCTGCCAGTCGCCGGGGCTTTTTCTGCTGTCGGTGCTGCTGCTGCTGAAATTCCTCGCCGGACGGCGGCGCAAAAAAGTGTGCTCGTTCTTCTGCCTGATGGGGTGCCTTCTGTGCGTTGCAGGCGGCGTCGCGCTGTACTTTTTCGGTATCTATAAGGAGTATTTCACCATTCGTGACTTCTTCGTCATCCGCACCGCCGGGTGGATCGGCCTTGCCGTCGCCGCCGTCATCACGGTGCTGACGGCGGTGCGCGCCTTCCTCGCCGCCGCCGACGCGCGGCGGATGGAGAAGGCTGCCGCACGTGAGGAAAACCAACGGCGTGCGCAGGAGGCCGTCGCAGAGACTGCGGCGGCGGAGGTGCCTGCCGAGCGTGAAGCACCCGCGATGCCCGAGGAGACCGAAAAAGCCGAGAAAACCGAAGCAACCGCCGCCGAGTGCGGCGAAACGGTACAATAAACGCAAAAACGGAGGCATTTTATGACATATCAGGAAATTTTGGCCAACGCGCGCACGTGCATGGGGCCGTACTGCAAATCCTGCCCGGTGTGCAACGGCGCAGCGTGTAAAAACACCGTCCCCGGCCCGGGTGCCAAGGGGCTGGGTACGGGCTTTATCCGCAACTATCAGAAGTGGCAGGAGCTGTGTGTCAATATGGACACCATCTGCGAGAGCATCCCGGCGGATACCGGGTATGACTTCTTCGGCAAGCACGTCGCGCTGCCCGTCTTCGCCGCGCCCGTGGGTGCCATGCAGCTCCACTACGGCGATAAGTACGACGATCTGACCTACAACGACATTCTCGTGACGGCCTGCGCCGAGGCGGGCATCGCCGCCTTCACCGGGGACGGCACGAACCCCGCCGTCGTCGAGGGTGCGGCGGAGGCGCTGAAGAAAAACCGCGGCTGCGGCGTTCCCACCGTCAAGCCGTGGAACATGGCGCTGATCCGTGAGAAGCTGGCACTCGTCAAGGCCGCCGACCCCATCGCCGTCGCCATGGACATCGACGCGGCGGGGCTGCCGTTTTTGAAAAACCTCACGCCGCCCGCCGGGAGCAAGACGGTCGCCGAGCTGCGCGAGATCGCCGAGGCGGCGGGCAAGCCGTTCATCCTCAAGGGCATTATGACCGTGGGCGGCGCAAAAAAAGCGCTGGAGGCCGGGGCGAGCGGCATTGTCGTGAGCAACCACGGAGGGCGCGTGCTGGACCAGTGTCCCGCCACGGCGGAGGTGCTGCCCGCCATCGCAGACGCGGTGGGCGGCAAAATGACCGTTTTGGTAGACGGCGGCATCCGCACGGGCATGGACGTCTTCAAGGCACTTGCCTTGGGCGCGGACGCGGTGCTGATCGGGCGGCCGTTCGTGAACATGGTCTACGGCGGCGGCGCGGAGGGCGTGCGCGTCTACGTGGACAAGCTGCAAAGTGAGCTGGCCGACACGATGACCATGTGCGGCGCACACAAGCTCAGCGACATCAAGCGCTCCATGCTCTTCGGCTATTGAGCCGTGACGCAGAGGCGAACAAACGCAAGCAAAAACGAGCAAAAATGACCAAGCCCTGCACGTCAGCGCGCACCATGCGCCGCGTGCGGGGCATTTTTCTGCACTTGGATGGAACAAATTTCCTTTTACCGCCGTCACAAAAACGACAGACCGAGCAAATGTAAAGTTTTTGCTTTTTTCATATCTTTCCTGTTGCCATTTTGTAACCATTTATATATAATGGTAGATGTGGCATTATTTTGACACATCATGTTGTATTTTAACGAACAGGAGCATTGCTATGATCCGTTTGATAGACGCGGAAAAAGTATACGAAAACGGGACGCACGCCCTCAACGGCGTCTCCTTTACCGTGGAGGACGGCGAGTTCGCCTTCCTCGTCGGGCCGTCCGGCTCCGGCAAATCCACCATCATCAAGCTGCTCACGGGTGAGATCGTCCCCACGGCGGGGCGCGTCATGGTCAACGGCTTTTCCATGAGCCGTATCAACGAGCGGCAGATCCCCTATATGCGCCGTACCATCGGCGTGATCTTTCAGGACTTCCGCCTCATTGCCGGCAAGACGGTCTACGACAACCTCGCCCTCGCTATGCGGGCAGTGGGCGCGCAGCCGCGCGAGCTGAAGGCGCGTATCCCTTACGTGCTGGCGTTGGTGGGGCTGGCGGACAAGGAGAGCCGCTACCCCGATGAGCTGTCCGGCGGCGAGCAGCAGCGCGTGGCCATCGCCCGTGCGCTGGTGAACAACCCCAGCACCATTGTGGCCGACGAGCCGACAGGCAACCTCGACCCGGCGCGTTCGTTGGAGATCATGACGCTCTTGGAGCGTATCAACGCCCTCGGCACAACGGTCATCGTCGTGACCCACGAGCGGGGACTTGTCAACCATTTCAACAAGCGTATCATCCTGCTCAACGAGGGCCGCGTTGTCGGCGACGGTCTGGGCAGCTACGAGGTATGACGAATGAAGCACGATTTTAAGTTTTTTATTAAGGAAGGCGCGGGCAATATGTTCTCCCACGGTTTCATGTCCTTCGCCGCCATCGGCGTGACCGTGGCGTGTTTGCTCATCATGGGGACATTCACGCTCGTGGCCTACAACGCCAACGAGAATTTGGCCGATCTCCAGCAGGAGAACGCCATTGTCGCCTTCGTGGACGAGACGCTGGACGAGAGCGAGGCGCGCGCCATACAGGAGAAGATAGAGCGTGTGGACAACGTGGCCGACTGCTCGTTCGTCAGCCGCACCGAGGCGCGTGACGCCTACGTAACAAAATACGACGAGGACGGCCTCTACGGCGATCTGATGCCGGAGGTCTTCCGCCACCGCTTCGTCATTCACGTCACCGACCCCGACCGCATCATGGAGACGAAGTCGGCCATCGACAACGTCTCCGGCATTGCCAAGACACGCGCCGACGAAGCCGTGGCCAACGGCTTCGTCACCGTTCGCAACGTGGCCAGCGTCATCTCCATCGCACTGATTGCTATTTTGCTGCTCGTGTCGGCGTTCATCATCTCCAACACCATCAAGCTCACCACCTTTGACCGCCGCGACGAGATCACCATCATGAAGATGGTCGGCGCGACGAATGGGTTTATCCGCTGGCCGTTCGTCTACGAGGGGCTGCTGCTCGGTACGCTCAGCGCCGTTGTGGCGTTCGGCCTGCAATGGCTGCTGTACGTGGCGGTGTCGCAGGGGATCGCGTCCTCCGACAGCCTGCAGCTTTTGAGCATCGTCCCCTTTGAGCAGATCTGGCAGGTCGTCGCTCTCGTCTTCCTCGGCGCGGGCGTGCTGGTGGGTGTGGGCGGCAGCCTGACCGCCATCCGCCGCTTCCTGCGCGTATAACGTCAGAAAGGAGCTTCCCCATGAAGCACGCAAAACGCATTCTCTGTACCGTTCTCGCCCTGTCGCTGACGATGTCCCTGCTGCTTGCGGGGCGCGCCACGATGGCCTACGCCACGAACACGGAGGAGGAGCAGGCGCAGCGCGAGGCGGAGATCGCCGCGCTGGAGCAGAAGAAAAAGGAACAGGCCGCGAAATTAGCGGAGCTGGAAACGCAGATTGCGGACGCCAAGAAGAAAAAAGAGGACGTCATGGTGACGAAAAACCTCCTTGACGAGCGCAACAACCTCCTCATCGAGCAGATCGGCGACACGCAGAACCAAATCGCAGATGCGGCGGATGAAATTGCTCGCTACGAGGAGCTGGAGGCGCAGCAGTACGAGCTGTTCTGCCAGCAGGTACGCAGCGAGGAGGAGCGCGGCAGCCTGAGCTATCTGTCGGTGCTGTTCAAGGCCACGAGCATGGCCGACCTGCTCAACCGCCTTGAGTTCGTCAACGAGGTGGCGGAGTACGACAAGGCCCTCATCGCCTCCATTCAGGAGACACGCGCCAACATTCAGGCCGAGAAGGAGGCCATGGAGGAACACGAAAAGCAGCTCGACGCCCAGCAGAGCGATTTGGAGGTCAAGCTGGACGAGACGACGGCACTGATGGAGGAATATGCCGCCGACCAAAAGGCACTTGAGGAAATTTACGCCGCCGAGGAAAAGGCGGCCAAGGAGATTGCCAGCGAGATCGACCGCCTGATCGCCGAGTCCGACGTCGTTCCCAGCAACGAGGGCTTCATCTGGCCCGTCAACACGAGCAAGAAGATCAGCTCACCTATCGGCGGGCGCGTCTCCCCCGGCGGAATCGGCAGCACGAACCACAAGGGCGTGGATATCTGCAACGTGGGGTATACCAGCTCCGTCTTCGCCGTCAAGAGCGGCAAGGTCATTCTGACGAACACGAGCGGCTGGGGCGGCGGCTACGGCAACTACGTCGTCATCGACCACGGCGGCGGACTGACGACACTGTATGCGCACATGAGTTCCGTCTCCGTGTCCGAGGGGCAGACCGTTTCGCAGGGAACGGTCATCGGAATCACCGGGAACACGGGCGCATCCACCGGGCCGCACCTGCACTACGAGGTGCGTATCAACGGCGTGTATCAGAACCCGCTGGATTACCTGTCGGGGTACATCAAGGCGTGGTAAGCGCCTGAACGCATATTCAAAAGCGCTGTCCCATATACTGGGGCAGCGCTTTTTTGCGGCGGGATGGGGGATTGAGCCTTCGCAGGAGCGGTGTCCTCGACGCCCCGTCCCGCAAACGTACAACGCTGCCTGCTGAGAAAGGACGCGCTATGCTTGTTTACATACTCCCCGGGGCGAAGACCGCCCTTGCGCCCGTGATGCTGCGCGGGCTGCCGTTGTGGCGTCTCACGGTGGGAAGCGGGTGCTTCGCGCGGCGACGCGCGGCGGGGTATCTGCGCCGCCTGTACGCTTCCGGCGTTCGGCGCGGTATTTTCGCCGACGCGGCTCTCGCCGCGACGGCGGCGCGGCAGGGCATACACCCTCTCTCAGTGCTGCCGCTGCGGCTGGCGCTGCTGGACAAACTGCTGGACACACTGGCCGTCGAAAATCTCCGACACGGTGCGGTTTGTCTTCACTGCGGAGAGGGCGGTGAGGAAACCGCCCGCTGCGCGGCAGCGATGCTGGTACACCGCGCCCGCTACCTCTGCCTTGAAGGCGGCGACCGCGCCGCGCTGACCTCGTTTCTGCTGCGCGGGTGGGGCGTTTCTCCCGGCAGCGGCGGGCGGCCTGTCTCGCTGACGGTCTGCACCGGGCACACCGCCCCGACGATCGGCGGCGCGGCACTCTGCCTCACGGACGACTGTGAGCGCCTGCAGCGGGTGGCCTACGACCCGCCCGACCTCCCGGAGCCGCTGCTGGCGGCGCTCGTAGAGGCGGGAAAATGCCGAGCGGCGGAAATTCGTGTGATTTCCGTCACATCCTCGCTTGACAGACGGCGGGAAAGTTACTATAATGCAACGTGATATATTGTGTCCTGAGGGGCATCTTACAATAGAAAGGGATGTGCAGCATGGCTAAGGAATTCAAAATGAGTCAGGCTCGCTATGACGAGCTGAAGCAGGAGCTGGATTACAGCAAGACCACCCGCGCCGATGAGGTGGCGGAGCTGATCAAGGAGGCGCGCGGCTTCGGCGATCTGAGCGAGAACAGTGAATACGACGAGGCGAAGAACGAGCAGGGCAAGCTGTACTCCCGCATTGCCGAGCTGGAGGACATCATTCTCCACGCCGTCATCGTGGACGAGAGCGAGATGGACTCCGACAAGATCTCCATCGGCTGCAAGGTTGTCGTCACCAATATGGACACGCGAAAGCAGCTGCCCGCCTATAAGATCGTCGGCTCTCAGGAGGCCGACGTGATGAGTCGGGCCATCAGCGAGGATTCCCCCTTCGGCAAAGCCCTGATGGGCCACAAGGCGGGCGACGAGGTCATCGTGGAGGCGCCCAAGAGCGTCATCCACTACCGTGTGGACAGTATTGAACGATGAGAAGATAAGGAGGCCGTTATGGCAGATCAGAATACAGCAAATACTACCAACAGCGAACAGACACAGGACTTGGGCGAGCTGCTGCGCATCCGCCGCGAGAAGCTCAAGGCGCTGCAGGACGAGGGGCGCGACCCGTTCACCATCACGAAGTTCGACGTGACGCACCATACGCAGGACATCAAGGACAATTTCGACGCGCTGGAGGGTCAGCCCGTCTCCGTGGCGGGTCGATTGATGAGCAAGCGCGGCATGGGCAAGGTGTCCTTCTGCGACTTGCAGGATAAGACCGGGCGCATTCAGCTCTACGCCCGCAAGGACGAGATGGATGCGGACAGCTACGACCGCTTCAAGAAGTACGACATCGGCGACATTGTCGGCGTCAAGGGCGAGGCGTTCCGCACCCAGCGGGGCGAGATGTCCGTCCGCGCCCACGAGATCACGCTGCTTTCTAAGTCCCTGCGTCCCCTGCCGGAGAAGTTCCACGGGCTGACCGACAAGGAAATTCGCTACCGTCAGCGGTACGTGGATCTCATCATGAACCCGGAGAGCAAGCGGAATTTCGAGATCCGCAGCAAGTTCGTGGCCTACCTGCGCCGCTATTTGGACGGTCTTGGCTTCATGGAGGTCGAGACGCCCGTGCTCAGCCCCATTGCGGGCGGCGCGAACGCGCGCCCGTTCATCACGCACCACAACGCGCAGGATATTGATATGTATATGCGCATCGCTACCGAGCTGCACCTCAAGCGGCTCATCGTCGGCGGCTTGGAGCGCGTGTACGAGGTCGGGCGCATTTTCCGCAACGAGGGCATGGACACCAAGCACAACCCGGAGTTCACGACCTGCGAGCTGTATCAGGCGTACACCAACTTGGACGGCATGATGGACGTTCTGGAGGGGATCCTCTCCGGCGCGTGCAAGGAGATCCACGGCGGCTATCAGGTGCAGTGGCTGGGGCATGACATTGACCTCACGCCCGGCTGGCCGCGCGTAACGATGGCCGACGCGGTGAAGCACGTCACGGGTGCGGACTTCATGGCCTGCCTCGGCGACAGCGACAAGGGCGTGGCGCTGGCCAAGAGCGTCGGCGTGGATATGGACGGCGTGCCGCATACGTGGGGCAACGCGCTCTATGAGACGTTCGACCAAAAGGTCGAGGAGACGCTCGTGCAGCCCACGTTCATCACCATGTACCCCGTGGAGGTCAGCCCGCTGGCCAAGCGCAGTCCGACCCAGCCGGCACTGACGGAGCGGTACGAGGCGTTCATCTGCGGCTGCGAGATGGGCAATGCCTTCAGCGAGCTGAACGACCCCATCGACCAGTATGAGCGCTTCAAGGCGCAGGCCGAGAAGCGCGCCAACGGCGACGAGGAGGCCGACATGATGGACGAGGATTTCGTCATGGCCCTGGAGTACGGGATGCCGCCCACCGGCGGCCTCGGCTTCGGCATCGACCGCTGCGCCATGCTGCTGTGCGGCGCGGACTCCATCCGGGATGTGATTTTGTTCCCGACAATGAAGCCGTTGGACAAATAAGTTGAGATAGCTTCTTATATCCCTGCTTGCAGAGCGTTATAGAGAGGATTTACCCCGAAACTTACGCCAATTTAAGCCGGACTTACGCCAAAGGCGATTTTGAAATTGTGCAAATCTCTGCAAGTATCTACAAGTCAATATGAGTGAACTCCCATCGAGAAATCGGTGGGAGTTTTTTATTTATGCCCCTATTACATCTTTGTGGTGTGCTACTGGGTCGTTCCTGCCGACTTTGACGGCAAATATGCCGATTTACAGAAAATTTCGTTTTTGGCAAACATTTTTTGAGAAGTTTTCCCCTTGACAAAATATTCGGGGGGGGGGTATACTAGCACGGATATTTATCTTGCAAGCTTTTTTTGCCGGCTTTTGCTTGACCGCTGCGCAGGCGGAAAAGCTGAACAGCAAGCACGATACCGATAGATATTTTGAAAAAATCAGTGGAGGTCAAACACATGAACAGGAACAAATTTTTGGCACTTGCAATGGCGGGTGCGATGATGCTTGCCGCGGCCGTACCGGCTTATGCAACGGGGAACAGCGGCACAACGACAGTTAATCTTGCAGTAGCAGAGACGACCTATGATCTGGTGGTCCCGGCAACACTTGATGTGAAAAACAGCGGCTACAATGCATTCAGCGATGGAGTAACGGTCAAGAATCTCAAAAATGGAGAGAGCGTTACATCTATTGACGTCACTGCGGCGAGCGCAAATGGCTGGAACTTAAAGGATTCCAGCAATAATGCAGTATCCTATACGCTGGCAGCAAACGATGCGCAGGATACAGAGAAGACTACATATTCCTTCACCGATAAGGCGGCAATGGCTGCGACGACTGGAGAAACCGTTGCCTGCGGCGTGAATGTATCTGATTATTCCAGTGCGGCAGCCGGTAGTTACAGTGATACGATTACCTGGACCGCAGAGGTGAAGAAAACAACCACTACGGATGTGACCTTGTGCAGCGGAGCCGGCGGTGGTAACTGGAATACTCAGTTTGCCGGCAGTTCTTATACAAAGGATGGTGTTACTTATACCTATGGAAGTTACGATGATTATGGTAGTACAGGATTTGTGGATGGAACATTTAAGACGGATTCCGGAGTCATCACAAAGATTGTCATAACAACGACTAAGAGTGGTGAGGGGGGTTGTGCCGCTAATGCCACGGGTGCCGGTTGGACAGCAACTAAAACTGATAGTGCAGCTGCTGCGACTTGGTCGGGAACGGCAGCAAAAGAAGTAGCTTTTACAGGCAATTTTTATGGTGCTGCGGTCAGTGTGATTGTTACGGTCGAGAGATAACCCAATCGGATAAGTTGTTCCGACGCGAAGCTGCGATATAAAGCTCGGGCTGAGAACATATGGATTACGACAAATTGGTAAAATGAAAGAAACAAATTCAGACGGTATAGACTGCCGTCTGAATTTGTTATATGAATCAATGAAACGAGGGCAACGGATATGAACAGAAAGGCAGTCCGCATGGCGGTTTACGCGCTGTCGATCGCGGCGGTTTTTGCGGTGGGGCTTGCGATAGGCGGTTACTTTGATCCATCGCCGGACGAGGGCAAGACGAGGATCGCGGGCAGTGCGAGCAGGTATGCAGAGGATCAGGACTACAGCGATATCACAGAGGCGGACAGCATCGCCGTGCCGGGCTATGATACCTTTACATTCAAGGCCGGTGCGAAAACGCAGCAGATCACCCTGCACAATCCGGAGGAGAATACCTGCTACTTCAAGCTGAGCCTCATTCTGGCGGACGGCACGACCATCTGGACGTCCGATCTGCTGGAGCCGGGCATGGCGTTTACCAGCATCGAGTTGGACAAGGCGCTTGATAAGGGGACGTATTCTGACGTGACGCTGAAATACGACTGCTATTCCTTGAAGGATCAGTCGCAGCTCAACGGCGCAGCGATCAAGGTGACTATTGTAGCGGGGTAAGATACATACGGTGAAAGGAGGCTGCCGGATGAGGAAGAAATTTTTATGCTTTGCCCTTGCGGCAATGCTGCTTTGCGGAGGTGTCGTGATGACAACGCCTGTTTATGCAGTAGGCGGCAGCAGCACCACGATCACCCTGACAAAGGATGCGGATGCGCCTTACACGGGCCGGGAATACACCGCTCCGATGGATAAGACAGCGGTAAGCGATATTACGCTCCCGAGCGGCTGGTCATGGCTTGAGCCTGACCAGACACTGACAACAGAATTTGCGGATGCGGTTGTCGTCAAGAAAGCAAATGGCATCGAGACAAACCGTGTGACGGTAAAGGTGAGAAAGGAAGCTGATACCGTAGCTCCCACGGGTACGATTACCATTGAGACGAATTACTGGAATACATTCCTCCATACGATTACATTCAATACGCTGTTCAAGATGACAAAGAATGTGACGATCAAAGCTGAGGATAATCTGGCAGTAGCGTCCATTCAATATTATGCATCATCATCAGCACTTACGCTTGAGCAGGTCAAGGCTCTTAGGGCAGATGCATGGATAAACTATCCTAAAAATGGATTTACACTTGCACCGACAAGCAGCTATGTGGTATATGCGCTGATCACCGATACCTCCGGCAACAAGACATACATTTCGTCAGACGGTCTTGTCTTCCTCACGGAAAAAGCCCCTGACATCTTTGTGACCGCCATCAGCCAAAGCTCTTTTACGGTAAAAGCGAATGTTGACGAGAAGGCTGTCGCCGGTATCGGAGAAGTCGGCATCAAGTACAAGAGGTCGGGAGACGACACATGGACTGAGGTAAAGGCAAGCTCTGTGCGTGCAAGCAATGCGCTTACTGTGACAGGGCTTGTTGCCGGCGAGAATTACAAGGTATGCGCATTTGTTACCTATATAGACGGCACGACCTCCGAGACCGCCGAGGCAAATGCAACGACGATCACGACGAAATCCGAGAATTTGCCTGCCGGAAGCATCACCGTTGCCATCCATAGCGAGCTGGACGAGAGCCGGGATGCCGTGATTACCATTGAAAGTGGTAACAGCGTCATTGCGACAGCCACGGCCACAGGAATCGAAAGCGGCAAGCCAACCGAATCGACTGCCTTTAAGAATCTGCCGGATGGCGTGTATAATGTGGTGGTGCGGACAACAGACGGCAAATTTGTCGAGACAAAAATGCTTACGATCAAGGGCGGAAGTGCCGGCAATGTGACATTTCACATCTTGGAGGGTGAGCGCAAGAGCATTGTAGAGGTCGTGGACAATGTCGTGCCGGTCGCTGTGGAGGGACTGTCTGATGTTCTTGGTAATACAAGCATTGTTTCAGAAGATGAAATCAACAAGGTTAAGGCTGGCGAGCTTAGCGTTACGGTAAAATTACAGGTGAAGAATGAGGATTCCTCCGGCACCGAAGCAAGCCAAATCGAAAGCCTTGCAGATGAAAAGAGCTATACTGTATCAAAGCTGCTCGATCTGTCTTTGTATAAGGTGACAAAGGCGCTGACAGAGGATAGCGCTTCTGAGACAGAGGTGAATATCGGAAGCCGCAATACGGATGTGCTTGAGATTGCTGTGCCTTATGATACAACAATCAAAAACCTCAGTGTATTCAGGTATCATGGCGGCACTGCAAGGGAGCTTACGAAGCTGAGCACGCAGCCAAGTGCAGATTATATGGATGGCACATTCTATGTCGGAGACGGATATATTTACATCTACGCAAGCGGCTTCTCTGTTTACGGAATTACTGAGCCAAAGAGCAAAGCAGACGGACCTGATGCACCAAGCGGACTTGTGCCGAAGGCACCTACTACAAGCGGCGGAAGCAACGGGCAGATCAGCGGAGTAACCACAGCTATGGAGTATTCCACCGATCATGGAGTCACATGGACACAGGTAACAGCCAATCCTATTACCGGGCTGAAGGCAGGCGAGGTATTGGTGAGAGTTGCGGAAACTGCTGCAACCTATCCGGGCAAGAGTGCAGCAGTAGTTGTTCCGGCGTATACAGCTCCCTCGACCGATAAGGATGCAGGCTCTGCAGCACCGGATTCGACAGGAGATACTGTTGCAACTTCGCCCCGGACAGGAGACGACAGTCATCTTGTGCTTTGGGAGATCCTGATTGTAGGCAGTGCGGCAGCACTGGGCGCTGCGATTGTTTCCGGCAGAAGAAAAAAACAGGCTTGAGAACAGTTCTTATTTGACGCTTACTAGGTTACGAGCAAAGCGGGCGGTAACGGAAAGTCGTTACCGCCCGCTGAGACTGTCGGAAAAGCCCTCCGATTTCTCCAACAAAAGGCTCATACGCTGCGGCGCGCATCATTTGCCCACCTGAGACAAACAAATTCCGCGCCGGCAGCCCGCTGTATACACCTCAAGGCAGCGGCGAAGCCGCTGCCTTGAGGTTTGCTTTTCTCTTTTACCGAGCCTCGGTGCGGTCGAAGGCCACGACGACGCGGCGGTTCGGCTCTGTACCAACGGAGTAGGTGGTCACACCCTTCACGTCCTGAAGCGCGGCGTGGATGACGTGCCGCTCGTAGGCGTTCATCGGCTCAAGCGTGACGCTGCGGCGGTACTTCTGCACCTTCCCGGCGACCTTGCGGGCAAGGCTGTCCAAGCTCTGCTCACGCTTGGCGCGGTAGTTCTCCGCGTCCATCTGCACGCGGATGTGCTTATCCGACCCGCTGTTGACGGCGTAGTTGGTGAGCTGCTGGATAGCGTCCAGCGTCTCGCCGCGGTGGCCGATGAGCTGACCCAGCTTCTCGCCGACGAGCAGCACCTTGTAGCGTCCGGCCTCCGTCTCGTAGACCTTGACCTGCGCGGCACTGTCCATATGCGCAAGCAGTCCGGAGACGAACGCGATAATGCGCTTGGCGTTGTCGTCGTCACACTCCGGGAGGTTGATCTCCGGCGCGGGCGCAGCGGTCGGCAGCGGACGCTCCTGACGGGGCTTCTCCTGTCGGGGCTTGGGCGGCTGTACGCTCTTGGGCTGTGCGGGCTTGGCCTGTTGTGCGGGCTTCGGCTGCACGGGCTGTGTGATCTTCGGCTCGGTGGGCTTTTCGGGGACTATTTGGGGCTTGGCCGCGGATTCCTGCGCCACGGGCGCATCCTCCGGGCCATAGGTAATGCGAATGCGGGCGGGCGACGCGCCGATGCCTAAAAATCCGCTCTTGGCGCGTTCGAGGATGGAGACGGATACGTCATCACGCTCCATGCCGAGCTGCTCCAGTCCCTTGCGGAGCGCCTCGTCCTCGGTCTTTCCCGTTACGTCGATGTAACTCATAGACAAAGCTCCTTATTCATCGTTATCGTTGTAGTGGCTTTCCTGATACGCGCGGCCACGGGCGTATGGTCTGCCGCCCACGCGCCCGGCCTCCGTGGTGGACGCGCCGTGCTGGTCGGCGGGCTTTTTCTTCTTCGGCTGCGTCTGAGGCTTCTTCTCGCTCTTGGACGCGGCGAGCTGCCTGTCGTAATTTTCGCGGGCAGCCTGCATCTTTGCGTAGCGCGCCTCGCGCTTTTGACGCTCCTTGTCCGTCTCCTCGCGGTCGAGGATGGCGTTGAACTTCTTGTTCAGCAGCAGCTCCTGCAGGCAGGAGAAGCCGGCGTTGCAGATCCAGTAGACGCACAAGGCGGCGGGCAGGATGTAGCCCATCCATATCGTCATCAGCGGCATCATGTAGATCATGGCCTTGGACGTGGCATTGGCGTTGGCACTGCCGTTGGCGGCCATGGAGATCTTTGTCATCAAGAATTGCAGCGCGGCGGAGATCAGCGGCAGAATCAGCACGCCGATGACCGGCCAGCCGCCGGAGGGGAACTGACTGAAGAGATTGCTGCCGACGGCGGAGAGGTCCATGCCGAGGAAGTTGTAGTCCAAATCGAGCAGCCCGTCGAACTTCCCGGCGAACTCGCTCCAATTCTCGTGGATGAACTTCGCAAGGTATATCTGGTCATACGCTGCCGCCTGACCGCTGACCTCGGAGCTGTACCCGAGGGAGACGGCCAGCTCGGTGATGCTCGCGATCGCCTCGTTGGACAGCGACATGAAGTAGCGCAGCGGGGTGCGGATGATGTAGTACAGTGCGATGAGGATGGGGAACGGCAGGAACGACCATAGGCAGCCCGACATGGGGTTGATGCCCTCGCGGGCGTAGAGTTCGGCAATCTCCTGCTGCTGACGCTGTTGGTTGTTGGGGTATTTCTTCTTGATCTCCTCCATCTTGCCGCTCATACGCCCCATGCGGAGCATACTCTTCTTGCTCTTGAGCTGGAAGGGCAGCAAAATCAGCTTCACGATCAGCGTGAAGAAGATCAGCGCGAGGCCGTAGGATCCCGTCCAGTTGTAGAAAAGGCGGGTCAGCCACGCGAACGGAACGCAGATGTAGTAGCCGAGTTGTGCAAACATAGGCTTGTTTCCTCCGTTAGAATTTGGAAAACATGAGTTTTCGTGCGCCGGGGTCAGGGGACGGGGTCATACCAGCCGTCCTTGTGATGATGGAACGGGTGACACCGCAGCAGACGCTTCAGCGCCAGCCAGCCGCCCTTGACCGCACCGTACTTTTCCAACGCCTCAAGGGCGTACTGGGAGCAGGTGGGGATATAGCGGCAGCGGGCGGGGAAGAGGGGAGATATTCCGCGCTGATAAAAGCGCACGAGTGAGATGAGCAGACGTTTCATTGGCCGCACAGCAGACCGAGCTTTTCAAGGCAGGATAGGTACTGCCCTTCCAGCTTGGCGTAGGGCAGCTCGGCGGCACGGACACGCGCCACCATTAAAATATCCATCCCCGGCTTGAGTTCCGCCAAATGATAGCGGTATATCTCCCGGAAGCGGCGGCGGACACGGTTGCGCACCACGGCCTTGCCCACCTTCGTGGACACCGTCAGGCCGAGGCGGCTCTTGCCCTGCCGATTGGGCAGGCAGTAGACCACCACACCGCCGCAGACGGCGGAGCGTCCCTTGCGGTATATGCGGCGGAAGTCGCCGTTCGTCTTGACCGTGACGCTTGCGTTCATGCTCTCCCTCTTTTTCTCCTGTCTGCACGCAGAAATAGACCAATAGGGACGGGGCTTGATGACCTCCGTCCCTCAGGGCTTATCCTTATGTGCGATGCACCTTCCGTGACCTCAATGGGTCAGGCGAGCGCGGCCCTTGGCACGACGGCGAGCCAGCACCTTGCGGCCATTGCTGGTGGCCATTCTCTTGCGGAAGCCGTGTTCTTTGGAACGCTGACGCTTCTTGGGCTGATAGGTACGGAACATTGCATGACACCTCCATTTTCGAAAGATTATCCGGCGGCGATATATCGCCGCTCTTACTCGACAGCGGAAATCCGCCGCAGTAAACACACGACGCCTCTGCAAAGCACGCAGACAGCGCAAGATATATTATACAGACACCGCGAAGCGATGTCAACTAAAATTTTCATGTGCGGCGCACAGGGCTGAAACGGGTGGCACGGTACGCGGCGGAGATATGGCAGCAAGGCAAACAGGAAGACCGCCGCGGCGGTCTTCCTTCACATAACAGACGCTCTATCGTCTATCTATTGTTTACTCCTCCGTCTCGATGAGGCCATAGCCGCCGTGGTTGCGGTGGTACACCACGCAGACATTGCCCACCTCGATGTTGCGGAAGACATAGAATGAGTGACCCAGCAGGTTCATTTGCAAAATGGCCTCGTCGGTCGTCATGGGCTTGACGGAGAAGTGCTTGGTGCGGATGACGTCGAAGTCATTGTCCTCCGCCACGTCGAACTCGGCGGGAATGGTGGACACCAGCGCGTCGGGACGCAGGTTCTTGGCAAGGCGCGTCTTGTTCTTGCGGATACGGCGGTCGATGAAGCTGACGGCCTCGTCGATGGCACTGCGCATATCGCCGTCAGGATCCTCCGTCTGTGCGCGGAACAGTGTGCCGTTGCTGCTGCGGATTGTCAGCTCGACGACGCAGCGGTTCTTCTTCTCCACGGCAAAGGTCACAAAGGCGTCTGCCTCCTCCGGGAAATACTTATCCAGCTTGCTGATCTTCTTCTCGGCGTATTCCTTGATGGAGTCGTTCAGGGAGATCTTTTTACAGGCGAATGTGAACTTCATAGGGCTTGCTCCTTTCGTCAGTGCGGTCAACGCGATCAGGGTCGGGGAGGGGTATCCCCTTATCCTTGCCGCCATTATAGCAAATCATTGCACACTTGAAAAGATGTTTTGCGAAAATTTGTAAAAAATTCACAATGTTTTCGTGATTTTGACGGAGACGACGATATTTCCCAAAACTCGCGCCGATACGCCAAAAGCTCCTATTTACAAAGGGCGGGACATGGTGTAGTATAGTCCTCGGAGGCTTTCCAATATCCCACCCGCTTGCGCCGCCCTTTCGGGCGGCGTCTTTTTTGGCCTTTGGTGAATTATACTATGAAGTGCAACAATTGAAAAAAGAAGAAGCTCATACAGGGATCTGGTAGAATGGAAAAACTACGGGCAACATGGTCGCCGGAACAAATCGCTTGCACTCCGTGCAATTCGAATATTCCAAGTTGCTGACCCATATTGTGCATGGCAAAAAGGCACAAATGAAAACTCCAACGGCCTCCTTCGCGAATTCTACCCAAAGGGGCGTAATCTGTCTCGTGTTGCTCCCGCCACACTAAAACGAAACCCGGCGCTCTTAAACGCCGGGCCTCGCAAGGTCTTAAATTTTCATTCCGCTCAAGAACTGTGGGACTTCGAACTCAATTCTTGTTGCACTTAGTTTGACAATTCACTTTATATTTCTTTCAAAACTCCGGTGCGTTTGGCGTTTTGTGGTAAATAAGCGGCTTGCCGTCGGCGTCCACCAGCACGGTCAGCCCGCCGGCGTTGCCCACGGCGTGGTAGAGATACTGCACGCCGGTCTGCGTGTCCACCAGCACCTCGCTGCTGCCGAAGAAGCAGCCCTCGTCGAACACCTTGATGAAGCGTCCCTCTTTCTTCGCCACGGCTCACTCTGCCTCCTTGCCGCCCTCGACGAGCGCCTTGGCGCTGACGGCCAGCCCGGCCAGCCCCTGAATTTCGCTGGGAATGATGATCTTCGTGGCCTTGCCGTCCGCCATCTTTTCCAGCGCCTCGAGCGACTTGAGCTTGATAACCTGCTCGTTGGGCGCGTTTTCATTGAGCAGCTTCAGCGAGTCCGCCATGGCCTGCTGCACCTTGAGGATGGCCGTGGCCTCGGCCTCGGCGGCCATGATCTTGGCCTGCTTGGCGGCGTCCGCCTGCAGCAGCACCGACTGCTTCTCACCCTCGGCAATCAGCACCTTACTGGCCTTTTCGCCCTCGGCCTGCAAGATGGACTCGCGGCGCTCACGCTCGGCCTTCATCTGCTTTTCCATCGCGTTCTGAATTTCACGCGGCGGCAGGATATTCTTCAGCTCCACGCGGTTGACCTTAATGCCCCACGGGTCGGTGGCCTCGTCCAGAATGGAGCGCATTTTGGCGTTGATGGTGTCGCGGCTCGTGAGCGACTGGTCCAGCTCCAGCTCGCCGATGATGTTGCGCAGCGTCGTGGCCGTCAGGTTCTCGATGGCGCTCATGGGATACTCCACGCCGTAGGTGTAGAGCTTCGGGTCGGTGATTTGGAAATAGATGACCGTGTCAATCTGCATCGTCACATTGTCCTTGGTGATGACGGGCTGGGGGTCGAAATCGGCGACCTGCTCCTTGAGGCTGACCTTCTTTACCACGCGCTCGATGAACGGCAGCTTGAAGTGCATCCCGACGCCCCAAACGCTGTGGAACGCGCCGAGGCGCTCGACCACGTAGGCTTTGGACTGCTGGACGATTTGAATGCAGCTGACGATGACCGCTAAGATCAGGATAACGAGAATGACAATGGCGATCGTTCCGGGTGTAGGCATACTATCTTCCTCCTTGCGTTTCTTTCCTTTTTCTGCGTTTTTACTGTGTATTCTTACTTTTTCTATGCTTTCGCATCAAATGCACGATCCTGACCACCACGCCCACGAACACGGCAGCCAGACCCCCTATGACGTACGGCAATTTCAGCCCTCCCTTTCCACGTACAGCTTGACGCCCTCCATACGCAGGATGCGCACCATCCCATCCGTGTCGATGATGCTCCCGTCCGCACTTCGCGCCGTCCAAACCTTTCCATCTATATAGACGGCGCCGGTGGGGACATCGTTGTCAATGCGCTCCGTTACGCGGGCAATGCCGCCCAGCACGCGGTCGGCATTCGTGGGCTTGATATCCTTTTTCATCAGCTTCGTCACCAGCGGCCTTGTCGCTGCCAGTGCCGCCACCGAGACGGCGAAGAACAGCACGAGCTGAAGCCATATCACCGCGCCGCAGACGGCGGCGACCAGCGCGGCCACGCTGCCCAGCACGAACCATATTGAGGTCAGTCCGGCGGTGGCGGCCTCCACCACGCCGAAGATGATGATGGCCGCGATCCAAATCGTTGTGGACATATCCGAGTTGCCTCCTTTCAAGAATAGGCCGATGATGGCTGCGAGGGCGGCCACGCCGAGCAGTATGGCGGCGGCCAGCCACTTATTTTTCGGGGAAAGATTCGTCAAAAATGCGGTGAACGCCCGCTGCAGCGAGGTGCGGGGCAGCGCGGGTACGGCGCGCTCCGCCGCTTCGGCAATCGGCACCTCCGAGGCGAACAGCGTGTCCATCGTCACGCGGTAGCGATTGCAGATGTAGATGATTTTCTCCGTCTCCGGGTAGCCGCGACCCGACTCCCATTTGCTCACGGCCTGCCGCGATACGCCCAGCTCGGCGGCGAACTGCTCCTGCGTCAGCCCGGTGCGCTTGCGCACCGCCGCCAACTGTTGTCCAAATGACATACCGTTCCTCCTTTGCTGCCTCCAGTATACCGCAGCGGCGAAAAATGTCTACCAACCTCAGGTTGCACTGCTGATTTTTTCCGTGCTTTCGGTGCAACCGCAGGTTTACATCCCTATTATAACGGATATTTTCCGAAAAAGCCACCGAAAAAATCAGGTTGCGTCCCGCGCCGCCTTGCGGTATACTCATAGGAAAGAACATCCATGCGAGGTACACCGTATGATCACCTATGTCATCCCCTGCCTTTTGGGGCTGGAAAAGCCCGTGGCCGACGAGGTTAAGCGTCTCGGCCTTGACGACGTGCGCGCGGAGAATGGCCGCGTCCTCTGCCGCGGCACGTGGGCGGATTGCGCCCGGCTCAACGTTAACCTCCGCTGCGGGGCGCGGGTCATCGCCGTGCTGGCGCAGTTCCCCGCCCGCAGCTTTGAAGAGCTGTTTCAGGGGACGAAGGCCGTGCCGTGGGAGGACTATATCCCGCCGGATGGCGCATTCCCGGTAAAGGGATATTCCATCAACTCCCAGCTCCACGCCGTCCCCGCCTGCCAGAGCATTATCAAAAAGGCGGTCGTTGACCGCCTCGGCGCGCACTACGGCGTGACGCACCTGCCGGAGACGGGCGTGAAATATCAGCTCCGCTTCGCCATTATGAAGGACGAGGTGCTGCTGGGACTGGACAGCTCCGGCGAGGGGCTGTATAAGCGCGGCTACCGCGCCGTGGGCGTGGAGGCGCCCCTGCGTGAGACGCTGGCGGCCGCCCTCGTGACGTTCAGCCGCTACCGCGGGAAAGACCCGTTCTGCGACCCGTTCTGCGGCAGCGGGACGATCCCCATCGAGGCCGCGCTCATCGCCAAGAACCGCGCGCCCGGCTTGGAGCGGCGGTTTGACGCGCAGCGGTGGGCGTTCCTGCCCTCGCAGTGCTGGCTGGACGCGGCGGAGGAGGCGCAGGACAAGGAGTTCCACGGGTGCTACGACATCTGGGGCGGCGACATTGACCCGCGCGCCGTGGAGATTGCCCGCGACAACGCCCGCAAGGCCGGGGTGGAGGACTGCGTCCGCTTTGAGGTGGCCGACGCCGGGAAATTCCGCCGCGACAGTGCGTACGGCCAGCTCGTCACGAATCCGCCCTACGGTGAGCGGCTCTTGGAGCGGCAGGAGGCGGAGGCGCTCTACCGCGCCTTCGGCAAGGCGTGGCGAACGCTGCCCGCAGGCTGGCGGACGCTCGTGCTGTCGAGCCACACGGAGTTTGAACGCTGCTTCGGGAGAACCGCGGGCAAAAAGCGCAAGCTCTACAACGGCATGATCAAATGCGACCTCTTCATGTACGGCAACGTTTGAGAAAGACGGTATCCCCGCAGAGAGATGCCGTACCCAACAACGTATTACCCACCCGGTCATTCTACATCAACTGCCCGGTGCGGGCAAAGCGTTTTATTTTCAATTTGTTCACTTTCTTTCTCGGAAAGATGGTAGAATAGTGCGTAGACTTTATCTATTGATGAGGAGGCGGCCTCGGTGAAGCATATTTTTATTATCAACCCCACGGCGGGGAAGTCCGACAGTCGGCAGCGGATCTACGACATGGCGGACGCGCTGCGCCGCGAGCATGGGCTGGACGTGCAGTGCATTCTCACGAAGAAGCAGGGTCACGCCACGGAGTTGGCGCGGAAGCTCTGCGAGGGCGACGAGGAGCTGCGCTTTTACGCCTGCGGCGGCGACGGCACGGCCAACGAGGTGGCCAACGGCATTATCGGCTACGACAACGCCGCCATGACCGTCATCCCCGTCGGAACGGGCAACGATTTTCTGAAAAACTTCGGTGCGGACGCGGAGAAGTTCCGTGACGCGGAAAACCTCTGGGACGGCCCGCAGTTCCCCATCGACGCCATCGACGTCAACGGGCGGCTGGCACTGACCATCGCCTGCTCCGGCATTGACGCCCGCGTGGCGCGGGACGTACATAAATACAGCGAAAGCCCGCTCGTGGACGGCAAGGGCAGCTACGTCCTCTCGCTCGCGATCAACTTTCTCTTCAAGGGGATCGCCTCGCATTGGACGGTGACGTTGGACGACGTGGCGGTCAGCGGCGACTGGGCGTTGGTGGCGGTGTGCAACGGCCGCTACTACGGCGGCGGCTTCATGCCCGTGGCCGAGGCGCGGATGGACGACGGCGTGCTGAACACGCTCGTGGTCAAGAAGGTCAGCCGCCGGACGTTCCTGCAATTCGTCGGCCCATACGCCAAGGGCGACTACGCCAAGTTCCCCGACTATGCCCACTGCTCCACGCCCAAGGTCATCCGCATTACGTCCGACAAGCCGGACATCGTCACCTGTCTTGACGGCGAGTGCATTACCGGCAGCGACGTGACCATCAAGCTGCACGACAAGAAGCTCAACTTCTTCGGCCCGGAGGGCTGCTCGTGCAACCGCACCGCCCGCTGAACGGGTCGAGGCGGCGCGACAGTTGAACTTTTTGTGAATTTTCCGATTTTTCCCTTTTTCCCCCTTGCAAATTCGAAAAAGTGTGTTATGATAATCAGCGTTAGCACTCCTACCAATCGAGTGCTAACGCTGAAATCGTTTAATATTTGAAGTATATAAGGAGGAAACTGTTATGAAACTGACACCGCTGGCCGACCGCGTGGTGCTGAAGATGACGGAGGCGGAGGAGACGAGCAAGGGCGGCATTATCCTCACCGGCTCTGCCAAGGAGAAGCCCTCTGTGGCGGAGGTTATCGCCGTAGGCCCCGGCGGCACGGTGGACGGCAAGACCGTCACCATGTCCGTCAAGCCCGGAGATAAGGTCATCACCGACAAGTACGCCGGGACGAAGGTAACGCTGGACGAGGTGGAGTACATCATCGTCAAGCAGAGCGACATTTTGGCAATCGTAGAATGACACTTGCAAGGGGACAACATCCCCTTTCCATCTTAATTTGAAATTGGAGGCAATTTTATGGCTAAGATCATTAAGCGCGGCGACGAAGCCCGCAAGGCATTGGAGTCCGGCGTCAACCAGCTCGCCGACACCGTAAAGGTCACACTCGGCCCTAAGGGACGCAACGTGGTGCTGGATAAGAAATTCGGTACGCCGCTGATCACCAACGACGGCGTGTCCATCGCCAAGGAGATCGAGCTGGACGATCCGTTTGAGAACATGGGCGCGCAGCTCGTGCGCGAGGTCTCCACCAAGACGAATGACGTCGCGGGCGACGGCACGACCACCGCAACGTTGCTGGCACAGGCGATGATCCACGAGGGGCTGAAGAATTTGGCCGCAGGTGCGAACCCCATCGTGATGAAGAAGGGCATGGCCAAGGCCGTGGAGGCCGCCGTGGCCGCCATCAAGGAGCAGAGCCAAAAGGTCAACGGCACGGCGGACATCGCCCGTGTGGGTACGGTGTCCTCCGGCGACGAGACGATCGGCAAGCTCATCGCCGAGGCGATGGAGAAGGTCTCCGCCGACGGTGTCATCACCATCGAGGAGTCCAAGACCGCCGAGACGTACAGTGAGGTCGTCGAGGGCATGATGTTTGACCGCGGCTACATCACCCCCTATATGGCCACCGACATGGAGAAGATGGAGGCCGTGGTGGATGACCCCTACATCCTCATCACCGACAAGAAGATCTCCGTCATCAGCGACATTCTGCCCCTGCTCGAGCAGATGCTGCAAAGCGGCAAGAAGCTCTTTATTATTGCCGAGGATGTCGAGGGCGAGGCACTCAGCACGCTGCTGGTCAACCGCCTCAAGGGCGTTTTGAACGTGGTCTGCGTCAAGGCACCCGGTTTCGGCGACCGCCGCAAGGAGATGCTGCAGGATATTGCCATCCTCACGGGCGGTCAGGTTATCAGCGAGGACTTCGGTCTGACGCTCAAGGACGCCACCGTCGAAATGCTCGGCCGCGCCCGTCAGATCAAGGTCACGAAGGAGAACACCATCATCGTGGACGGCATGGGCGACTCGCAGGCCATCAAGGATCGTGTCTCTCAGATCCGCGCCCAGATCGGCGTGACCACCAGCGAGTATGACAAGGAGAAGCTGCAGGAGCGTTTGGCCAAGCTGGCCGGCGGCGTGGCCGTCATCAAGGTGGGTGCCGCCACCGAGACGGAGATGAAGGAGAAGAAGCTGCGCATCGAGGACGCGCTGAACGCCACGAAGGCCGCTGTCGAAGAGGGCATCGTGGCCGGCGGCGGCACGATCTACGTCAACGTCATCCCCGCCGTCACCGCCCTGCTGAGCAGCACTGAGGGGGATGAGCGCGTGGGCGTGCAGCTCGTGGCCAAGGCACTGGAAGCGCCCATCCGTCAAATCGCGGCCAATGCCGGGATCGACGGCAGCGTGGTGCTGGAGAAGGTACGCGCCTCCGGCAAGAACGGCTACGGCTTCGACGCCTACAAGGAGGAGTACGGCGACATGATCGCGGGCGGTATCGTCGACCCTGCCAAGGTGACGCGCAGCGCACTGGAGAACGCGGCCAGCGTGTCCGGCATGGTGCTGACGACCGAGTCTCTGGTGGCCGACAAGCCCCAGCCTCCCGCACCGGCTGCACCCGCTCCCGACATGGGCGGCATGGGAATGTATTGATAAAAAGTGTATTAAAAGCAGGCTGGTTCGGCGTTGCCGCACCAGCCTGCTTTTTCGTTTTTTTATGATGCTTTTCGCCCCTCAGCAGAGCTTTGCGCCGGCGGGGATGGCGTCGTCGATGAGCATGAGGTGCAGCTTTTCCTCGCCGTGTTCCTTGTGGACGGCAGAGATCAGCATACCGCAGCTCGGGATACCCATCATCTTGCGCGGCGGCAGGTTCAAAATGGCGATCGCCGTCTTGCCGATGAGCTGCTCCGGCTCGTAGTAGTGGTGGATGCCGGAGAGGATGATACGGTCGGTGCCGCTGCCGTCGTCCAGCGTGAATTTGAGCAGCTTGTCAGACCCCTTCACGGCCTCACAGTGCTTGATCTTTACGGCGCGGAAGTCGGACTTGAGGAACGTGTCAAAGTCCACCTCCTTTTCCACGTAGGGGTCAAGCTCCACGGCGGGCTGGGCGGCCTTCTTCTGCGCGGCCTGCATGGCCTCCAGCTTGGCCATCGCCTCGTCCGTGTCGATACGCGGGAAGAGGTTTTCGCCCTTGCTGACGGTGGCCTCACTGCTCAGAACGCCCCACTGCGCCGCGCTGTCCCACGTGCGCTCCGCCGCGCTCACGCCGATCTGCGCGAAGATCTTGTCGCAGGTATCGGGGATGAATGGGGTGAGCAGGACGGTGCAGATACGGAGGCTCTCCAAGAGGTGATAGAGGACGGTGGCCAAACGGTCGCGCTTGCTCTCGTCCTTGCCGAGCGCCCACGGAGCGGTCTCGTCGATATACTTATTGGTGCGGTCGATGACCTTGAAGATCTCGTCCAGCCCGTTTTGGAGCTGAAGCTTCTCCATCTCGGCTTCGTATCGGCCGCGCAGGGCACAGACGACCTTTTTCAGCTCCTCGTCCTCCGGCGCGTTTTCGCGGGCGGTCGGGAGAATGCCGCCGAAATACTTCTCCACCATGCCCGTCGTGCGGCTGACGAGGTTGCCGAGCTTGTTGGCGAGGTCGGTGTTGATGGTGCCGATGAGCAGCTCATTGGAGAAGTTGCCGTCCGAGCCGAACGGGAACGTCCGCAGCAGGAAGAAGCGCAGCGCGTCCACGCCGAACATTTCGGAGAGCGCATAGGGGTCAACGACGTTGCCCTTGGACTTGGACATCTTGCCGCCGTCGATGACAAGCCAGCCGTGGCCGTAGACGTGCTTGGGCAGGGGCAGACCCACACTCATGAGCATGGCGGGCCAAATGATGCTGTGGAAGCGCACGATCTCCTTGCCGACGATGTGATAATCGGCCGGCCAAAATTTGTCAAAATCGTGGTACTTGTCGTTCTCGTAGCCCAGCGCGCTGGCGTAGTTGAAGAGGGCGTCCACCCACACGTACACCACGTGGCCGGGGTCGAAATCCACGGGAATGCCCCAGCTGAAGCTGGTGCGGGAGACGCAGAGGTCCTCAAGACCGGGCTTGATGAAGTTGTTGACCATCTCATTGACGCGGGTGCGCGGCTGCAAAAAGTCCGTATCCTCCAGCAGATGCTGCACGCGGTCGGCGTACTTGCTCAGGCGGAAGAAGTACGCCTCCTCCTCCGCGTCATGCACCTCGCGGCCGCAGTCGGGACACTTGCCGTCCACGAGCTGGCTCTCCGTCCAAAAGCTCTCGCAGGGGGTGCAGTATTTGCCCTTGTACGTCCCCTTGTAGATGTCGCCGTTTTCGTACATCTTGCGGAAGACGGCCTGCGTCGTCTTGACGTGGTAGTCGTCCGTGGTGCGGATGAAGCGGTCGTTGGAGATGTTCATCAGCTTCCACAGATCGAGAATGCCGCGCTCGCCCTCGACGATGTTGTCCACGAACTGCTGGGGCGTCATCCCCGCCTCCTTGGCCTTCGTCTCAATCTTCTGACCATGCTCGTCCGTTCCGGTCAGGAACATGACGTCGCAGCCCTGCAAGCGCTTGTAGCGGGCGATGGCATCGGTCGCCACGGTGCAGTAGCTGTGGCCGATGTGGAGCTTGTCGGAGGGGTAGTAGATGGGCGTGGTGATATAGAACTTCTTTCTTTCCATTGAAAAATACTCTCCTTTTCCGCCGCCCCGAATGGAAGGGCGGCTGTATTGTATTTTGTCGGTTTACCGCTGCCCCTTGTCGTAGGGAATGCCCTCGGCCTTGGGTGCGCGGGACTTCTTGGAGGTGAACGCCAGCACGATGAGCGTGATGAGGTAGGGCAGCATACGGTAGACGTGGGCGCTGATCCCGATCTCGGCAAGCCAGTAGACCCCGTCGCCGTTGATGTCGAGGCTGGAATACGCCGCGGCGATACACTTGAAAAGACCGAACAGCAGCGACGCGCCCGCGATATTCAGCGGCTTCCAGTTGCCGAAGATCATCACGGCCAGCGCGAGAAAGCCGAAGCCCGCCACGTCGCCGTTGGAGGTGCAGTTGGCGGTGGTCAGCGCGTAGACGAAGCCACCCATGCCCGCCAGTGCGCCGGAGATGGTCGTGCCGGCGTAGCGCATCTTGTAGACGTTGATGCCCACCGAGTCCGCCGCCTGCGGGTTCTCGCCGCACGAGCGAAGGCGAAGACCGAAGCGCGTCTTGTAGAGCAGGATGGACAGGATGACGAAGATGAGAATGCACACGTAGGTCGCTAAATAGACTTTATGCAAAAACGTGTTGCCGAGGAAGCCGAGGTCGGCGGTCTTGTCGTAGCCGAGCGTCGTCTTCTTGATCATGAACCAGCTCGCCGCGTCGCCCGTGGCCATTTGCAGCGTGTTCTGGTTGGCGATGATACGGATGAGGAACAGCACGAGCGCGGGCGCCATCAGGTTCAGCGCCGTGCCGCCGATGGTCTGATCCGCCTTCAGGTTCACGGACGCGAAGCTCAAAAGCAGCGAAAAGATCGCGCCGAACAGCGCCGCCACCAGCATGGCCAGCAGCTCGAAGCCCTGCAGGGCGACCCAGTCTCCGGCGGCCTTGGCCGCGTCGAAGACGTGGTGCGTCTGCATGATGTTGACGAACAGGACACCGATAAACGCGCCCATGATCATGATACCTTCCAGCGCGAGGTTGATGATACCGCTGCGCTCGGCGAACACACCCGCCAGTGCCACGATCATCAGCGGCACGGCGTAGATGAGCGTCTGCTGAATGAGAAACGTCATGCCTGTACGCCTCCTTCCTCTGCGGCGGCCTCCATGGGGAGGCCTTCCTCCGTGGGCAGGTCCTCTTTCGTCGGCGGTGTCTCCGCGCTGCCCGGCTCCGCCTCCGGCGGGATGTCCGCCGTGGTCGTCTTCTTCGCGTCTATTTTCGGCTTTCTGCGCCCGGAGAGCATCATCTGGATGACCAGCGAGAACGCCGAGAGGTAGACGATGACGGAGATGATGACGTCGGTGATGTATTCGTTGTAAGCCGTCAGGTTCGTGAGCTGGAGGCCGACAATGTCCAGCATGGCCATGAAGATCCCCGTGAAGATGACCGCGATGGGATGGTTCACCGCCAGCAGTGCCACAGGAATACCGTTGAAGCCCACGTCGGGGAGGGACTGGTACGTCGTCCAGTAGAACTCCGTGTTGCCGCTGAGCCAGTAGAGCGCCGCGCCCGCGCCGGAGAGCGCGCCTGCGATGGCCATCGACAGCACGATGTTGCGCTTGTCGGGAATGCCCGCGTAGCGGGCGGCGTGGCGGTTCGCGCCGCAGGCCTTCAGCTCGTAGCCGAAGACCGTCTTCTCCATCACGATGTAGACCACCACGGCCAGCAGAATGCTGACCAAAATGCCCGCGTTCACCTGTGAGCCGGGGAAGAGCTTGTCCAGTCCCAGCTTCGGGGTGGCCACACCGTTGAACGTTGTTTTATAGATATAGCCGGACTTGGTGCTTTCCGCCATGTTCTTGAAATTGCTGATGTCGAACATCCACGTGACGAAGTTGGCCGCAATCCAGTTGGTCATGATACAGGCCAGCACCTCGTTGATGTTCAGCAGTGCCTTCAAAAGTCCGGGAATCGCGCCCCACAGCGCACCCGCCAGCATACCGCCGAGGAACGCGAGCAGCCAAATGACGGCCGCGGGGACAGTCTCGGAGGGAATGCCCAGCGCGACGCAGAGAGAGACGAGCGTGCCCATCAGGTACTGCCCCGGCGCGCCGATATTGAAAAGCCCGGTGCGGAACGCCACCGCCACGGAAAGTCCCGTCATGATGAGCGGCGTGGCACGAAAGAGCATATTCCCGACGTTCTGCGCGTTAAAGCCCCACGTCAGCGCACCTGCCGCGTCGCGCCCGGTGCTGAGAATGCCGGCAAAAATGAGGCGTACACCGTCCCACATACCGCCGGAGGTGATCTTGTCCTCGGAAAGTCCCACGATGATGACGACGAGGCCGCCGACCAGCAGACCCACGAAAATGGAGAGCAGGGAGGCCAGCACCTTCTTCGTGCCGTTCTTGGCATATAAATTCGTCAGCTTCTCCTTCACGCCGTCTCACCCGCCTTCCTGTCAGTCCGCTTCGCGCCGGCCATGTAAAGGCCAAGCTCCTGTACGGTGATCTGCTTGGGGTCAAATTCGCCCACGATCTCGCCCTCGTACATCACGAGGATGCGGTCGGAGAGGCTCATGACCTCGTCCAGCTCCAGCGACACCAGCAGCACGGCCTTGCCCGCGTCCCGCTGCGCCACCAGCTCCTTGTGTACGGTTTCTATCGCACCCACGTCCAGCCCTCGCGTCGGCTGCACCGCCACGATGAGGGGCTTGCTGCGGTCGATCTCGCGGGCGATGATGGCCTTTTGCTGGTTGCCGCCGGACATACTGCGGGCGATCGTCACCGCGCCCTGTCCGCTGCGGACATCGTAGCGCTCGATGAGCTTCTCGGCGTAGGCGCGTACCGCGTCGCGCTTGATGAAGCCGTGGTGTTCAAACTCCGGCTCTTTGTAGCGCTGCAGGACCATGTTCTGCTCCAGCGTGAAATCCAGCACCAAGCCGTGCTTGTGCCGATCCTCCGGGATGTGGCTCATCTGCTCGCCGCGCCGCCGAATGGAGGCGTGGGAGATATCCCGCCCGCACAGCGTCACGCTGCCGCCGCCGGCCTTGTCCAGCCCGGTGAGGGCGTGGATGAACTCCGTCTGACCGTTGCCGTCAATGCCGGCGATACAGAGGATTTCCCCGGCGTGAACGTCGAGACTGACGTGGTTGACGGCGTTGCGCTTGTGGGTGTGGGAGGGGACGCAGAGGTCACGCACCTGCAAGACCGCCTCGCCGGGCTTGGCCGGGGTCTTCTGCACCTCAAGCTGCACGGGGCGGCCGACCATCATGTTGGAAAGCTCCTGCTTGTTCGTCTCGCAGGTGTTCACCGTGCCGATATACCGCCCCTTGCGCAGCACCGTCACGCGGTCGGCCACGGCCATGATCTCGTTGAGCTTGTGGGAGATGAAGAGGATGGACTTGCCCTCGGCGGCCAGATTTTTCATGATGGCCATCAGCTCGTCGATCTCCTGCGGCGTCAGCACCGCCGTCGGCTCGTCGAAGATGAGAATATCGTTGTTGCGGTAGAGCATTTTCAGTATCTCCGTGCGCTGCTGCATCCCCACGGTGATGTTCTCCACCTTGGCATCGAGGTCAACGTGCAGCCCGTAACGCTTGGAGAGCGCCTCGACCTTCGCGCGTGCCTCCTTGCGCTGCAGGAAGCCGAGCTTCGTCGTCTCCGCGCCGAGGATGATGTTGTCCAGCACGGTGAAGACCTCCACCAGCTTGAAGTGCTGGTGTACCATGCCGATACCGAGTGCGGTGGCGTCATTGGGGTCGCTGATGCGCACGGTCTCGCCGTTTTTGCGTATCTCGCCCGCCTCCGGCTGGTACAGGCCAAACAGCACGCTCATCAGCGTGGATTTGCCCGCGCCGTTCTCGCCCAGCAGGGCGTGGATCTCACCCTTTTTCAGTTGGAGCGTGATGTCGTCGTTGGCGATGATGCCGGGAAACACCTTGGTGATGTGTAGCATTTCGATCACATACTGGGGCGTTTTGTCCATGCCGCCACCTACTTTCCTCCGTTATTTTGCCGGGGTCATGCCCGATTCCCCGCGGGGTAGGCATATACAGATTTATTATATAGCATCCCTCCCCGGATTGCAAGAAAAACCGCCGAGAAAACACATGGGGCGTTTGTCCGCCCTGTTATTTCACGCCAAGGGCACGGGCATCGTCCTCTTTGTTGCATTTTATGAAATTTTCTGTCGAACGGCGCGGAATTTGTACCAATGTACCGATTGACTTTAAGACGATAAAACGCTACAATCACACCCAAGAAAAGAACGGCCGACGAGTTCGGCGGAAAGGAGACGCACATGGCACTTCACACGATGCAGCGCAATGCAAACCGCAGCGACATGACCGCAAGCCATGCCGCCGTCTCCTATTATGCCGGCTGCTCCTACTTTTGGGGCTTTTATTGGTATGCCTATTTTACCCCGCGATACCAAATACCGGCTGATAAGTGTTGAACCCGTTTGAGTACATTTTGCGTGTGCATACAGCGGCTTCGCCTTTCAGGCGGAGCCGCTTTTCTGATATATTCCCACCCAAAACATATATCTGAGAGGAGAAACATTTTATGACTGCAATTATCGCTTCGGCTGTCATCTTTTTGGTGTTCGCCGTCGGAGACGCCATCTCCGTAAAAACAAAGGCCATCGTATCCATGCTGCTGGTCGCCTCGGTGGTGTTCCTGCTGGGCTTTTGGACCGGCATTTTCCCCACCACGCTCTTTGCCGACTCCACACTGCTGAGCATGGCCGGGCTGCTCGTGACGATGCTGCTCGTCCACCTCGGCACGACCATCCGCCTTCGTGACTTCGGCGCACAGTGGCGCACCGTCATCATCGCCGCCGTCGCCTGTATCGCCATCTCCGCCGCCGTGTTCTTCCTCGGCCAGTTCGTCATCGACCGCGGCTTTGCCCTCGTGGGTGCGCCCATTCTCTCCGGCGGCGTCGTCGCTACGCTGACCATGCAGGACATGGCCAACAACGCGGGGCTGCCTGAGCTGGCCGTCTTCGCCACGCTCGTGATGTGCGCGCAGGGCTTCGTCGGCTACCCCGTCGCCTCCCTGTGCCTCAAGAGCGAGGCCAAGCGCATCAAGGGTCTCATCGACAGCGGTGAGCTGAAGACGGACACCGCCGCAGGGGCGGCACAGACCGCTGCCGCAGGCCGCAAGAAGCTGCTGCCCGCACTGCCCGCCCGCTACAACACGCCCAACGCCATTCTTGCCAAGGTCATCCTCGTCGCGCTGCTGTCCGTGTGGGTGTCCAGCCTGTTCAACGACGCCATCAACAAGCTTGTGTGGTGCCTCATCTTCGGTGTGCTGTGCAAGGAGATCGGCTTCTTGGATGAGGACGCCCTGGGCAAGGCACACGCCACCGGTATCGTGATGCCCATCATCACGCTGTCCATCTTCACCAACCTCGCCTCCGCCACGCCGGAGATGGTCGGCAGTATGCTCGTTCCGCTGCTCGTGTGCATCGTCATCGGCACGATCGCGTTCGCCGTGGTGTCCATCCTTGTCGGCAAGATCTTCGGGTATAGCTGGCAGATGTCCGTGGCCATCGGCAGCTCCTGCCTGTTCGGCTTCCCCGGCACGGTCATCATCTCCAACGAGGTCTCCGAAAGCACCGGGACGACCCCCGAGGAGGTCGCCGCCATCAACGCGGAGATCATGCCCAAGATGCTGATCGCAGGGATGGTCACGGTGTCCATCACCTCCGTCCTCGTAGCAGGCGTGATGAGCAGCTGGCTGTAAGTTTCGCGTGAAATGCAAAAGATTTGAAAGGAGTGTTTCCGAATGTCTGCCATTCGAAGCTATGTTGATACGATTTTCGATGAGCTGGTCGCCATCCGCCGCGACATCCACGCCCACCCGGAGCTGGGAATGCACGAGGTGCGCACGAGCGCACTCATCCGCCGCGAGCTGGAGAAGATGGGCGTGGACGAAATCCAGCAGCCCCTGCCCACCGCTGTGGTGGGACTGATCCACGGCGGAAAGGGCGCGGGCAAATGTGTCGCGCTCCGCGCCGACATTGACGCGCTGCCCGTCCGCGAGGAATCCGGCCTGCCCTTTGCCAGCCAGACCGAGGGTATCATGCACGCCTGCGGCCACGATATCCACACCACGATGCTGCTCGGCGCGGCCAAGACGCTCTGCCATCTGCGCGACAGCTTTGCCGGTACGGTCAAGCTCATCTTCGAACCCAGCGAGGACACCATGCCCGGCGGCGCGCGCGCCCTCGTGGCGGCCGGAGTGATGGAAAATCCCCACGTGGACGCGATTTTCGGCCAGCACGTCTGCCCCTCCGGGAACGACAGCGTCGGGCGCGTCCAGCTCTACAAGGGCTACTTCACCAGCGCCGTCGATCTCTTCCACATCGCCGTTCACGGCAAGAGCGGCCACGGCTCCGCGCCGCACACCGCCCGTGACGCCATCGCCTGCGCGGGGTATCTCATCACCGTACTGCAAACGGTCGTCTCCCGCCGTATCGACCCGATGGACTCCGCCGTGCTGACGGTCGGCACGATGTCCGGCGGCGACGCGGTGAACATCACCGCGGGCGAGGCGCAGATGGTGGCCGTCCTCCGCTCGTTCAGCGACGCGGCACGCTCCACCGCCATTGAAGAGGTGCAGCGCATCTGCAAGGGCATCGGGATTGCCTTTGACTGCAGCATCGAGGTCAGGCTGGAGGAGGGCTACGCCCTGCAATACAACGACCCGGCCATGATTGAGCTGGTGGACAAGGCCGTCACCGAGAGTGGCGGCCGCACGGAGTACATCGACAAGCCGTTCTCCGGCAGCGAGGACTTCAGCTTCTTCGGCAAGCTCACCAACACGCCGTCGGCCTTCATGATGGTGGACGCCGGGTGCGGCGAAAACGCAGTGTCGCTGCACAACGGCAAGATCGTCTTCAACGAGAACGTCATCAAGGAGGGCACCTCCGCCCTCGCGGCCATCGCCACGGAGTATTTGAATACCAAGTAATTCAGCCAAAGCCGAAACACACAAGAGGCACGCGAAAGCGTGCCTCTTGCTCTATACCATATGATATTAAGAGACGCACAGCGTGCGTCTCTTATCTTTGGTGCCGGTGACCGGACTCGAACCGGTACGCTGTCGCCAGCGGTGGATTTTGAGTCCACTACGTCTACCAATTCCATCACACCGGCAAACGGTACTCGCCTATTATAACGTAAGACCGCGCAAAATGCAAGGGGGAAATGTCGAAATTTCCGCATTTCCAAGAGCGCCGCGTTTTTCGCGCTCTTATGCGGTGAGAATGCGGCGTGGTGCACCGATTTGGCGAGATTTGTTGAAATATCGTCAATACGCCTTTCGCGGCAGATGTTCAGACTATGAAAAGAGAACCTGTTATTGCGTTAAGTCGCTGACAAGCAGCAGTAAAAACGCTAACGTTTTCTGTATAAAGTCCACGTAAAGAAGCCACGTATTTTGATAATTCTATGCTAATTTCCTGAAAATTTGGAGGAAAGGTAGAAAGTTCGGTTCATAATTTGTTCAAAATTGCCAGCGCTGCAGGTTGATGAAATATTGACAACGTCAAGAAAACCACGTACAATGACCACACCAATTTGTGAGGAGGTTAATCACACACATGGAAAAGAAAAGTACAAAAATCGCGTATGGCGTAGCCCTCGCGGTCGTCGTGGTCGCCTTGATTATTGCCAAGGTCGCCAATGACGGTTCCGGCTTCGTCGCCACCGGCTGGGCGTTGTTCCCGCCCGTGGTCGCCATCGCCCTCGCCCTGATCAGCAAGGAAGTCTATTC
>CAVGSO010000010.1:0-41719 GCA_963631875.1 Firmicutes bacterium CAG:341
GGCTCGACATGGCAAGGCATTTGAGGGCCTGCTGAAGCGGTATTTTGGGAAGTAAATCAGGACAACCGAAGCACCCGCCATCCGGCGGGTGCTTCTTTGCTGTTATTTGAGGAGTTCGGCCTTTTTTGCTTGGAATTCTTCTTCGGTGATTGCGCCACAATCTAACAGGGCTTTGAGCTTTTTGATTTCATCAGCGTTTCCAGCGTGTGGGATACTGCTCGTGGCAGACTGATCTTCTATGACACCCAGCTTATTGGCTTTGAAATATGTCGGAATGGCGATACAGGCAAGGAGTAAAAGAACGGCGAGAGTGACAAAAAGCAAAATGCAGCTTCCGATACTGGCGGTTTTGGTGACAAAAAGGGCGTCAATGCGATGCCCCAAAACTGCGGTTCCCAAGAATAAGGCGATTTCAATAATGGGTAGGAAAGCTACATAAAGCTGATTGCTTTTCTTTCCTTTGCCCATGGCCTGCATAGCAAATAATGCCAAGATAGCCAAGGCAGCAACGCCGAATATAATGTCAACAAAGGAGAATCCCCAACGCGTAAACTGCAAAAATAGACAGAGTAAAAAGACAATTTGCAATACAACTTCGATCATATTTCTGGACTTAACTTTCATAGTGTTTTCCTCACTAAAAGTAAATTTTGCAATCTGCTATTGTGTGTAGAGACTGCAATTTAGAGCAGCATGAGCAATTGTTCCTTCTTGGATTGAAATTCTTCCTCGGTAATGACCCCGTCATCCAACAGGTCTTTGTATTTTTTTAATTCATCTGCTGCGTTTACCATCGAAGACGATTGCGCTGCGGCGGTCTTTTTATCATCCTCGTATGGCGAACCGTCCGCAGGACGGAGGTTGCCGGTGGCAATATTGACAATGTCAATAATGTAAAATATGCCGAAGCACCCTGCGGTAAGGAGCTTGAGTACGCCCATTCCAGTGTAGCCCAAGTAGAAACGGTCAATGCCAAGACCGCCTACAAAAACGGACAAAATCAAGGCTGTGGTTTTGTTTTTCATGGTAGTTGTTTTCCTTCCTTTCTTAATCTCTGAGGGATGCTCTATATTTTGGTATGCAAATAGCGCATGGGGCAAAAATCTTGCGGTCTAAGCTGGGATAATTCATGCCTTCTTCATAGGTTGTGAAACAGATTTTGCTTTCTTCTTTGATCAAGTTGATTTTGCAACGACCGTCTGCGTAGGTAATGCAATGTAATTTTTTAGTTCCCAAATTTCCAACGAAGTTATTGCACATAGCTATCTCCTTTCTGAAAAATAAAAAAGTGTGTAGTCCCAAACGGAACTACACACCGAAAAATGCATAGCTCCATTTGTTGCCACACAAATCCTTTACCTTCCAATAGGGAACGCAAAGCGGAGAATGCATTTTTACCAAATAAAAATACATTCCCTATTGGAACGGACGATATGGATTTGTGTGGCACATTCATAATATCATATTTGTGCGGAAATTTCAAGGGGAATGCTAATCCCGCCTGTGGAAGTCTTGTGGAAAATTTCTGCACCGCCATGGCTTTTTGGTGAACGAGTAGGATGAGGATAAAACGCCGGAAAACCGCTTGATACCGAGGTTCCCATAGGACGCGAAGCGGCCTGCCCGTCGGCGAGACGATGAAATGGCGCGCGACGAGGCTCGCCACGGCAAGGCCTTCGAATGCCTGCTGAAGCGCTGCTTCGGGAAGTAAGCAACCCCGCAGAAACAGCAAATATGCATAACGAACCCCCGGAGGCAACACCCTCCGGGGGTTCGTGCGTTCAGCGTTCAGCGTAATGCCCCAGCATCTCCGCCGCTTCCCTGCGGTAGTTGACGGCGGTTTCGGCAAGCTCGGCGATGTCCTCCGGGGTGAGCTGCCCCTTGACCTTGGCGGGCGAACCGTAGACCAGCGAGCCGTCGGGGATGACGGCATTCTGCGTGACGAGCGCGCCCGCACCGATGATACAGTGCTTGCCGATGACTGCACCGTTGAGGACGATTGCGCCCATGCCGATGAGCGTCTCGTCACCCACGGTGCAGCCGTGGAGGATCGCCCCGTGTCCGACGGTCACACGGCGGCCGACGGTCAGCGGATAGCCGGGGTCGAGGTGGAGGACGCAGTTGTCCTGAATGTTGGTGTCCTCGCCGATCATGATGGCTTCGCTGTCGGCACGCAGCACCGCGCCGTAGAAGACACTGCTGCCCGCGCCGATGCGCACGTCGCCGACGATGGTGGCGTTCGGCGCGATATACGCCTCCGGGTGGATCGTGGGAGTTTTCATAAGCTGTACCTCGCAAAATCTTTGTTATGCGCTATTGTAGCACAACCCTACGCAAAAATCGACCGCCTGCCGAAAATTTGTACTTACAATTTTCGCGGTTTTGTGGTATAATCTCCCTGTATAGCTGGTTATTGTGTTTTGTGTGAGAAGGGAAGCGTGTTTTGAGAATGTTTGCAGTGGGAGATCTGGTCGTGTACGGAGGCGAGGGTGTCTGCCGCGTGGACGCCATCGGCCCGTCCGGCATGGACTATGACACCAGCGGAAAGGTCTACTACCATCTTGTGCCGCTCTATCGGAGCGGCACGGTGCTGACGCCGCTGGATACGGCGGTGCTGATGCGCCCGGTGATGAGCCGCGAGGCGGCGTTGGCGCTGATCGATCATCTGCCCGAGCTGCCGCCGTGCAAGCCGGAGCTGCCGGGAATGCGCGCCGCGAAGGAGCATTATCAGCACCTGATGCAGCGCTGCGAGAGCAGCGAGATCGCCGCGATGGTCCACACCGTCTGCCGCCGAAGGGCGTGGGCGGTGCGCCACGGAAAAAAGATGAGTCAGATGGACGAGCGGTATCTCAAGCGCGCCGAGGAGCAGCTCTACGGAGAGCTGGCGGCGGCGCTGGAGCTGGCGCGGGAGGAGGTCGTGCCGTTTATCCGGCAGACGTGGCCGCAGTGGCCGGAGAAGCTGCCGGAGGCGGAGCAATAAGCAAAAACGGAGACGCCGCGAGGCGTCTTCTTTTTTGCGCCAACGACACGAGGAAGACGGAGTCCTACGCCGGCTTGAGAGCCGGCTCGGAAATCCGTTCTCCCTTTGCAAAGCGCAAAAATCAGGCGGACGCCCTGCGTCCGCCCAAAGTGAGGAGAAAAACGGCCGAGATAATCGGTGCGTTCGGCCTATCAGAGCAATGCGGCGAGCAGCCAGACGAGGCCGCAGACGCCCGCGCCGCATAGGCCCCACAGCCACGGCGGCCAGCGGTGACGGCGGCGGGGCGCGCTCTGCGTTCTGGCGTAGCTGCGGGCAATGCGCACCGCCTGATCTACGAGCTGGCGCGAGCTGACGCCGCCGCCGTCGGTGGGGAGAATGAAGATCGCCTGTTCAAAGATCCGCGGGTCGGGGGAGTCAACGACGATCACGCGGCGGGAAACGCCTTTCACCAAGTGGATGCCCTCCTTGCTGCCTTTGATGGTCTTAGTATCGCCGCCGCGCGGGCAGGATATACGGCGGGGGAGGGAAAAAGTTGAAATCCCTACACGCGGCGCTTGCCCTCGCCCGCACGTTCGGCGCGAAGCACCAGCACGGCGCAGTCGTCCTCCTCGCCGTGCCGCGTCTGCGTCTCCCGGAGAATGAGGGCGGCCAGCTCCCGCGCCGAGGTACCATCCCACCCGGCCAGCAGATCCTGCAGCCACTCGTCGCCCGCGCCGAGAACGCCGTCGGACACCAGCACAAGCCAGTGACCGGAGGAGAGCGCGAGCCGCTGCGGCGCGGCCTCGCGGTCGGCTCGCTCCAGCCCCGCGGGCAGAGCGCTGCTCTCCAGCCGCGTCACCGTGCCGCCCTTTTTCAGATACGAGGGCGCAGCCCCGTATTTATAGAGGCTGACCGTGCCGCTCGCGCCGTCCATACACGCAAGGTCGATGGTCGTGAACCCCGCGCCGCTCTGACAGCGGAGCATGAGCGCGGTGTTCAGCGTTTTCAGTGCCGGGACGGGGTCGATGCCCGCCGTGAGGAACTGGCGCAGGAGGCGGACGGTCATCGCCGCCTCGGCGTGCGCCCCGTCCCCGCTGCCCATGCCGTCGGAGAGCAGGAGGTACGTCCTGTCGCCCACGGTGAAGCAGTCGGCCTCGTCGCCGCAGTGCGTCTCGCCCTTTTTCGCTCGCGTGGCGAGGGCGGTGCGGCAGACGTAGCGCGGGTGCGCCGCGGCGGTGTCCCGAACGCGCTCGGAGAGTGCCTGCGACACCTGCGCGTACTGCTCGCGGGCGAGGCGGTACGCCGCGTCCAGCCGCGCGTGTCCGGCGCGGCGCCCGAGGTAGCCCCGCGTCTGCACCTCAAGCGCGTTCAGCAGCGGTGTGAAGCGGATGCAGCGGGCGGCGAAGTAGGCGGGGAAATCCTCCGGGATGGGCCGCCCGCGGCGCAGAAGACGCGGACAGGCGTCGTTGAAGGCATTGTACGTATCGGTGTAGTGTGCTTGCCAGCAGTCGGCGCGCAGCGGACAGTCGCGGCAGACCTGCTCCGCCGCGCGGTCGAACAGCACGGCGGGATTCTCCGCCTGCCACAGCGGTGCCTCGGCGGGGAGGCTCTCGTACACCGCGCGAAAGGCGGCAGCCGGGGCGGCGGCCACGGCGGGCGCAGCCAGGCGCGCGGCGGGCGCGGCGGGCAAAAGCAGGTGCAGGGCGCACGCGGCGGTCAGCTCGCACAGAAGCGCCAAGGGCTGAACGTCGCCTAAAAGCCACGCGCCGCACACACCGCCGAAGCAGAACGCGGCGGCGGAGACGAGGCGCGGCATGGGCGGAAAGGCGGCGGCAGCCGCGGCCAGCGTGAGCGCGGCGGCGGCGTAAAATGTGTCCGAGGCGCACAGGTCGAGCGTCATCCCCGTCAGCGCGGCGGCGCAGATGAACTCGGCGGGGCGGAGCGCGGGGCGTACCGTCAGCAGCAGCGCGGCGGCCAAGAGCGTCGCAGGGGAAAAGCCGTAGAGCGTCAGGCGGCCAAGCGCGGCGCAGACGCCCAGCAGCAGCAAAAGCCCGCCCGCTCGTCCGTCCTCCGCCGCGCCGCCGAGCTTGCGCGGCCACAGGTGAAGGCAGACGCCGAGCAGCGCAAGCGACACGATGAAGAGCGCCCACTGCCGCCCTCCCCGCTGCCAGAGATACGCCGTCTGCACCAGCGCAGTGCAGAGCGCGGCGGCAAGCGGGCGAAACCACCGCTCCCGATAAAGGCGCGTGGGGCAAAACGCCATATTGGCGCACAGGATGAGCAGCGCCGCCGCGCCGTGGCGCAGACCGGGCTGAAAGTCCATGAAGACATACGCACCGAAGAGCGATGCCAGCGCGGAGATCGCGCCGCGCCACCCGCAGCCGGAGACGGCCACCGCCGCCAGCGACCACGGGCTGTACTGTCCGCCGAGCGCGGCGGCGGAGAGGAAAAATGCGGCGCACGGCGCGGCCAGTGATGTCAGCGAAAGCGGCGCAGCGGCGGCCTTCACGCCGCGAAGCAGTTGTTTCAAGGCTTGTCCCTCCCTTTCGTCAATGGCGTCATTATAGTGCAGCGGCGGCGCGAAGCTTGCCGGGAAATGGCGGCATGCGGAGGAAATAACGATTGAAAAAAGGGCCGTTCGGGGGTATACTGTGAGCAAGACCTGCGGCACGAGGGGAGGGCGGCGTATGCTTCAGCGGGCGTATGTGGAGATCACGAACGTATGTAACCTGCACTGCGACTTCTGCCCCGGAACGGCGCGGGAGAAGCGGTTTCTCCCGCCGGAGACGTTCCGCGTGCTGGCCGGGAAGCTAAGGCCGTGGACGGACTACCTCTACCTCCACGTCATGGGCGAGCCGCTGCTGCATCCCGCGCTGGGCGAGATACTGGACGTGTGCGCCGCGCTCGGCTTTCGGGTGTGTTTGACCACGAACGGCGTACTGCTGCCGGAGCGTCTGGCGGTGCTGCAAGGGCGAGGAGAACTGCACAAGGTCAGTGTGTCGCTCCACTCCTTCGAGGGCAACGGCGGCGACGACGGCTTGGAGCGCTACGTCACGGCCTGCTGGGCAAGCTGCCGCACGCTGGCGGCGGAGGGGACGATCTGTGCGCTGCGGCTGTGGAACGAAAACGGTGCGGCGCGCCTCAATGGCCGCATCGAGACGCAGCTCTCGCGCCTTGCGGGCGTGGAGATAGGATCGCTCCGCGCCGACGGTAAAGGCAACCGCCGCCTCGCGGAGCGTATTTTCTTAGAGCCGGGGGAGAAATTCGACTGGCCGGGGCATGGGAGCGCGGACGCGCAGACGCAGTTCTGCCACGCCCTGCGCTCGCAGATCGCCGTGCTGTGCGACGGTACGGTCGTCCCCTGCTGTCTCGACGGTGAGGGGCAGCTGGCGCTGGGCAACCTGCTCGAGCAGGAGCTTGGTGAGCTATTGGCAAGCCCACGGGCGGCGGCCATGCGGGAGGGCTTTCGGCGGCGGACGCCGAGCGAAGCCCTCTGCCGCACCTGCGGCTTTGCGCGGAGATTTAATAAGTGAAGGGGTATCATGACACAGGAGACGAAGCTGCTTGCACAGATCGCCGCGCCGCTGCTGGCGTGGTATGATACGAACCGCCGCTGCCTGCCGTGGCGCGAGGTCGTCACGCCGTACCGCACGTGGGTCTCGGAGATCATGCTCCAACAGACGCGGGTGCAGACGGTGCTGTCCTATTTTCAGCCGTTTATGGACGCCGCGCCGGACATCCCCGCGCTGGCCGCCCTGCCGGAGCAGCGCCTGCTGGCACTTTGGCAGGGACTGGGGTATTACAGCCGCGCCCGCAATTTGCAGCGGGCGGCGCAAATCGTGACGGAGCAGCTCGGCGGCGTGCTGCCCGATGACTATGCTGCGCTGCGCGCCCTGCCCGGCATCGGCGACTACACGGCGGGCGCGATCCTCTCCATCGCCTGCGGCCAACCCGTCCCGGCGGTGGACGGCAACGTGCTGCGTATCGCCGCGCGGCTGACCGGGGACGAGGGGAACATCTTGGACGAGCGGACGCGCCGCGCCATTCGCTCGCAGATGGCAGAGGTCATTCCCAAAAGTCGCCCCGGCGATTTCAATCAGGCGCTGATGGATCTCGGTGCGGCGGTGTGCCTCCCCGGTGCGCCGCTGTGTGAAGGCTGCCCGCTCGCCGAATGGTGTACGGCACTGCACGATGGGCGTCAATTTTTGCTGCCTGTCCGTCAAAAAACGAGCAAAAAACGTCACGAAACGTACACGGTTTTTCTGCTGGAACGGGACGAAATGACGGCGCTGCGCCGCCGCCCGGAGCGCGGCCTCTTGGCTTCTCTCTGGGAATATCCCAACGTCGAGGGAACGCTGACGGAGGCGGAATGTGCACGGCAGCTTACTTTGTGGGGTGTCACGCCGCTGGCGTGGCAGGAGCGGTTCGGCGCAAAGCACGTCTTTACCCACCTCGTGTGGGACCTGACGGTCTACCGCCTGCGCGTCACCGGCGACGGCGCGGCCGACTGGGTTTGGTGTCCTCAAAAATCGCGAAAAAACCACCCCATGCCCACCGCTTTCAGCAAGCTGTGGAAGTAAACACGCCGCTTGCCTCGTCCTGCCGCGTCGGCTTGAAAGCTAACGCGGCAGCCGTTTTAGAAAAATTTTGTCTTTTTCGCCATTTTTTGCTTGCGTTTTTTGCCGAACCTGCTATAATGACCTCATTCCCTCCCTGCGGGGGAGGGAATGTTTCAGCTGTTTCGGGCGAAGCCCGAAACGCATCGGCTCTGTGAGCTCAAAAATTTTTGTGTTAGGAAGAAATACCATGAAGAAATTATTTGCAGCCGTCATGGCGTTGGTCATGGCACTGGTGCTGCTCCCCACCGTGGCTTTTGCAGAAGATGGCAAAGTCAGGATGATCCAGATTTACACAGGCCAAAGCGTGGGCGGAATCAGCGACGATGTCAAGGGAAAAATTCTCTTCATATCTGCCGCCGAAGGCGGCAAGAACGCGATCAGCAATGAGAGCTACCAGCTCGGCGGCGTGGGAAATATGGAAAGTGGCTTGACCGAAATACCGGAAAGTACGGGGATCAACAACTGGCGTCTGACGCTGAAGAGAGATGGCAACAGCTCTTTTTCAGTTACCGTAAACAACAACAGTGAGCTGACGCGGGAAGAAGGTTATTCCGACTGGACGGTGAAGGTCACCTATTCCAATGCGGCCACGGGTGACAGAGAGTATATCTCCGCGATGCTTGTTGACAGCAGTGACAAAGCTCTTTACTACGGGCGTATCGGGAAGAGCAGCAACAGCAGCGACACCGTGGACGTGAATATCCCCACCGGCCTCGCTGTCGGCACCTACACCCTGAAGGTGTTTAACGAGCAGTATAACGAAAAGACGGGCGAGGGCAATACTGAAGACACTATAGAGTACGACTACGCAGGAGGGTTTGAGAAAAATATAAAGCTGACCGTGACGGAGAAAACGACGCCGACCACCCCAACCATAACGACGGCGGGAACGGCGCAGGAAATCAAGGTCGGCGCTAACGACACAATGGAGATCACCGTCCCCAATGTGGTGAACAGTAAAGCGGTCACGGTGACATTTGACGGAGCCGCCGTGAGTAAAATCAGCGAAAGCGGCAACCTGACACTCAATGTGAAGGACAACACGGCAGAGCTGTCGGACACGCTGAAAAACTCGGCAGAGGTCAAGGGCAAAGACGCGACGTCCATCGTCATCACGCTGACCAATGCGAACAATGAACCCGTGTTCACCGAGAGCAATAGCGGAGGTAAAGCGGTCGTCTCCGTCCCGTACAAGACGGGGTTGACGTCCGAAAAGATCAAGGTGTTCTATGTGAACGACAACAAACTGGAGGCTCAAGCGTTTGAGTACAACGCACTGACCGGCCGTGTCACGCTGACGCTGTCGCACTTCTCCGAGTATCTCATCACCTCCGAGCCCACTGAATCCGACGTCGTCACCACCCAAGGCACAAACCGCGCCTATATCGTCATCGACAGTGCGGCAGCCGGCACAGCGACAACGGCCAAGGCCGACTCCGCCAAAACGTTTGACGCGGGTGTCGGTATCTACGCCGCAACCGCCGTCTTGTCCGTGACCGGCATGGCATGGGTCGGCAAGAAAAAACACTGAGAAAACAAAACGGAACTCTGAAGGGAGCGGATCACGCCGTTCCCTTCAGTCTGTCGAAGAACCCGGCTGCCGCTTGATGCGCAGCCGGGTTCTTCGACTGAGAATGGTGCGGGGCGATGCACCCCAAGAGTACTTGTTCCGCTTCGCTCCACTGCGCGGGCATCGCCCCCTACAACACCCCCTCCGTCAATGCTTCGCGCTGCCGCCTCAGCTACGCTTCGCCGCACGCATCGGCCTGCGCACCGGCTCACAATGACACCGCTTCCCGTCATACGGACATTCCCGCGCTTCATAGGGTAGAGCGAAAGGAGCGATGTCCCATGCTGTCCGCCGCGCTGCTTCTGCTGTGCAACAGCCTCTTTTTGTCCCTGCACCTCACCGGGTCGCCGGGTTCGTTCCCCAAGCCGCTCTCCCCGGAGCGGGAGCGGGAGTGTCTCGAACGCGCCGCCGCCGGGGATGTGCAGGCGCGCAACACGCTTGTGGAGCATAACCTCCGCCTCGTGGCGCACATTATCAAAAAGATGTAGTCCAAAATGCCAATCGGAAAGCGGGAACGCGGGGAAATACAGGGCTGAAGAAAACCCAACAGAGGATTGGCGGCGTACAGAAGGGCGTAGAGTACGCAATATAATTTATTTTATTTTCAACTCTCCGTCAGGCGGAGGTGGTTTTCTCTCTGCTCGATGGGAATATAGGGCTCATGGGTGGTCACGGCGCGGTAGGCGGGGCGCATAATGCGGTGGCAGGTGACGACCTCCTCAATGCGGTTGGCGCACCAGCCCGCGATACGGGCGGAGGCGAAGAGCGGTGTGAAGACCTCCTGCGGGATGCCGAGCATGGTATACACCAAGCCGGAGTACATATCCACGTTGGCGCACATGGGTGTGCTGCTGTGCTTGCGCTCCATGACCAGCGGAATGCCCAGCGCCTCCACCTTTTGCAGCAGGGCGAAATCCTCGGCGTAGCCCTTCAGCTCCGCCATGCGCTGCGCGTACTTCTTGAGCAGCACGGCGCGGGGGTCGGACATGGTGTAGACCGCGTGGCCGAGGCCGTAGAGCTTGCCGGAGCGGTCGCCCGCCTGCTTATCGAGCAGCTTATTGAGGTAGTCCTTGATCGAGCCGTCGTCGTGGGGATCGACATTCTCCTTGATGCAGCGGAACATCTCCATGACCTTGGCGTTCGCGCCGCCGTGCAGCGGTCCCTTCAGCGAGCCGACCGCCCCGGCGATGGCACTGTACGTGTCCGTGCCGCTGGAGGACATGGCGCGGCAGACGAAGGTGGAGTTGTTGCCGCCGCCGTGTTCGGCGTGTACCATGAGCATCATGTCCAGCAGGTGCGCCTCCTCGTCGGTGTAGCTCTTGTCGGGGCGCATCATGCGCAGGAAGTTCTCCGCCGTGGACAGCTCCGGCACGGGGAAGTGGATGTGCAGGGAGTCGCCGTGAAAATAATGCCGCTGCACCGCGTAGGCGTTCGCCACAATGGAGGGGAAATAGCCGATGAGCTTCACCGATTGAAGCAGCATATTCTCGATGCTCGTGCTGTCGGGGTCGGGGTCGTAGGAGTAGAGGCTGAGGACGCTGCGCGCCAGCTCGTTCATGATATTCTGGCTGGGGTGGCGCATGATCATGCCCTCGGTGAAGCCCTCCGGCAGCTTCCGCGCCTGATTCATGATCTTGCCGAAATACGCCAGCTCGTCCTTGGAGGGCAGGTAGCCCATCAGCAGCAGGTAGGCCACCTCTTCAAAGCCGAACGTCCCCGCCCTGCGGTGCGCCTCGACAATGTCGGTCAGCTCGATGCCGCGGTAATAGAGCCTGCCCGGCGCGGGGACGCGCTGCCCGTCCTGCATGAGATAGCCCTGCACGCTGCCGACCTTGGATACGCCCACCAGCACGCCCGTGCCGTCGCTGTTGCGCAGACCGAGCTTGATGTCGCCGCGGTAGTGTTCCGCGTCGATGGCGTACTGCTCCTGTATGCTGCGGCTGAGCGGGCCGGTATATTGCCGGAGCATCGTGGTGTCCTTTTCGTTCATGGTATCGCGTCTCCTTTCGCCGCGGGGCGGCTTGCTTTGTCTCATGGGATGATTATACGACCACGTTTTTTGTTTTGCAAGTAGCAAATTGTAAAAATTCAAAAAATTTCGTTAAGGTTGCGCAAATGCGGAGTATTGTTAAAACTTTTGCAAATTATTTTTGCTCATCTTGCATTTTTGCTATTTTCCCTCTTGCATTTTCCCAAAGCCGTGCTATACTGACTACATTACTGCGCGCGGGGCGCTTCGCTCCGCCGACGATTTCCCGAAAGGGGTGCTATCATGCTCAAGCTTTACAACGCGCCCGTCGTGTGGCAGGACGGCTCCGCCCGCCCCGCGCCCTCCGGCGCAAAACGCGGCGGCACTATGGCGGAGGACATCCTGCGCCGCCACGACAGCGGTCGGGGTGACGGCCTGCTCCGCCTGACCTTCGACAGCCTCATCTCCCACGACATCACCTACGTCGGGGTCATCCAGACCGCCAAGGCCAGCGGTCTGCGGGCGTTCCCCGTCCCCTACGTGCTGACCAACTGCCACAACAGCCTGTGCGCCGTGGGCGGTACGATCAACGCCGATGACCACGCCTTCGGCCTGTCCGCCGCGGTCAAATACGGCGGCGACTACGTCCCCGCCAATCAGGCGGTCATCCACCAGTACGCCCGCGAAATGCTGGCCGGGTGCGGCAAAATGGTGCTCGGCTCGGACAGCCACACGCGCTACGGCGCGCTGGGGACGCTCGGGATCGGCGAGGGCGGCGGCGAGATCGTCAAGCAGCTCCTGCGCAATACCTACGACCTCGCCATGCCGCAGATCGTCCTCGTGCATACCACGGGTGCGCCGCGCCACGGCGTCGGGCCGCACGATGTCGCGCTCGCACTGTGCGGCGCGGTGTATAAAAACGGCTTCGTGAAAAATAAGGTGCTGGAGTTCGTGGGGGACGGCATCGGCGGCCTCAGCATGGACTACCGGATCGGCATCGACGTGATGACCACCGAGACGGCGTGCCTGAGCTCCGTCTGGGAGACGGACGAGGCCGTGCGGGACTACCTGACGCTGCACGGTCGTGCAGCGGACTATCGGCCGCTGCACCCGCAAAACGGCGCGTACTACGACGCGCTCATCGAGCTGGATCTCTCCGCCATCGAGCCGATGGCCGCCCTGCCGTTCCACCCCTCCGAGGCGGTGACGCTGCGCGAGCTGATCGACAACCCCGGCGACATTCTGCGCGAGGTGGAAAAGCGCGCCGCCGAGCAGTTCGGCGGCAAGGTGACGCTGCACCTGACCGACAAGGTGAGAGGCGGCAAGCTGCGCGTGGAGCAGGGCGTGATTGCCGGGTGCGCCGGAGGCCTGTACGACAATATCGCGGCGGCGGCAAGTATACTGGACGGCTGCGACGTGGGCAGCGGGAGCTTCGATTTCTCCGTGTACCCGCCCTCCGTCCCCGTGGAGCTGGAGCTGGTGGAAAACGGCGTGACCTCGCGCCTGCTGCGCGCCGGGGCGGTGTGCAAGCCGTGCTTCTGCGGCCCGTGCTTCGGCGCGGGCGACGTTCCCGCCAACGACGCGCTCTCCATCCGCCACACCACGCGGAACTTCCCCAACCGCGAGGGGTCGAAGCCCGGTGACGGGCAGCTGGCCGGGGTCATCCTCATGGACGCCCGCTCAATCGCCGCCACGGCGCGCCATCACGGTGTGCTGACCTCGGCGGCGGATGTGGACTATGACGAAGCCACGGAGCAGCATCGGCGGTTCGACGCTTCCGTGTACGACAAGCGGGTCTATCGCGGCTTCGGGAAGGCACAGCCGGACGCGCCGCTGCAATACGGGCCGAACATCGCCGAGTGGCCGGAGATCCCCGCGCTGTCCGAGAATCTCCTGCTGCGCGTTTGCTCCGTCCTGCGCGACGAGGTGACGACCACGGACGAGCTGATCCCCTCCGGTGAGACGTCGTCCTACCGCTCCAATCCGCTCAAGCTGGCGGAGTTCACCCTCTCACGGCGCGATGCGGGCTATGTTGCCCGCGCCAAGGCGACAGCGGCGCTTGAAGCGGCGCGTCAGGCCGGGGAGATGCCCGCAGAGCTGTCGGCGGTGCTGGATGCGCTCGGTGTGGACAAGGCCACGGCACAGACCGCGCTGCACATCGGCTCGGTCATCTTCGCCAACAAGCCCGGCGACGGCTCTGCCCGTGAGCAGGCGGCGAGCTGCCAGCGCGTGCTGGGCGGCAGCGCCAACATCTGCTACGAGTTCGCCACAAAGCGATACCGCTCCAACTGCGTCAACTGGGGACTGCTGCCCTTTACACTGGCGGCGGGTGACCGCTTTGAGGGCGAGAACGGGGACTTCCTCTACGTCCCCGACGTGCGCAGCCGTGTGGCTCGCGGCGACGAAGCATTTCCCGCGGTGCTGCTGCACGGCGGCGAGAAGAAAGCCCTCACATTGTACCTGAAAAACGCCAACGCAGAGGAGCGCGAGCTGCTGCTGCAAGGCTGCCTCATCAACCATTACGCGGCGAAAAGCGAGGAACACCATGGATAAGATACAAATGCCGAACCCCATCGCCGAGTTGGACGGCGACGAGATGACCCACGTCCTGTGGGGTATGATAAAAAGTGAGCTGATTTGTCCCTTTGTGGCGCTGAACACGGAGTATTACGACCTTTCGCTGCCCCATCGGGACGAGACGGAGGACGCCGTGACCGTGCAGGCGGCGGAGGCCATCAAGCGGCTGCGCGTGGGCGTGAAGTGCGCCACCATCACGCCCAACCTCCAGCGGCAGGAGGAATACGGACTCAAGAAGCTCTGGAAATCCCCCAACGCCACCGTGCGGGCGGCGCTGGACGGCACGGTGTTTCGCGCGCCTATCCTGCTGCGGCGCGTCAAGCCCGTGGTGGGGTGCTGGGAAAAGCCCGTGACCATCGCCCGCCACGCCTACGGCGATCTCTACAAGGCGGTGGAGTACCGCGTCCCCTGCGCGGGGAAGGCGGAGCTGGTGTTCACTGACGAGGGCGGCAGGGAGCTGAGCCGTCAGACGGTGTATGACTTCGACGCACCCGGCGTGGTGCAGGCCATGCACAACCGCGACACGTCCATTCTCTCCTTCGCCCGCTGCTGCTTCGGCTATGCCCTGTCCGTGAAGCAGGACGTGTGGTTCGGTGTCAAGGATACCATCTCCAAGGACTACGACCAGACCTTCAAGCTGCTCTTTCAGAAGGTCTACGACGAGGCGTACAAGGCCGCCTTTGAAGCGGCGGGGCTGCACTACCGCTACGGGCTGATCGACGACATTGCCGCCAAGGTCATCCGCAGCAAGGGCGGCATGGTGTGGGCGTGCAAGAACTACGACGGCGACGTGATGAGCGACCTGATCGCCGCCGCCTCCGGCTCACTGCCCATGATGACGAGCGTGCTGGTGTCGCCGGACGGCTGCTTTGAGTACGAGGCGGCGCACGGCACCGTCACCGACCACTTCTACCGCTGGCGCAGGGGCGAAAAGGTTTCCACCAACCCGCTGGCCACCATGTTCGCGTGGGCGGGTGCGCTGCGCAAGCGCGGCGAGCTGGACGGTCTGCCCGCGCTGATGCACTTTGCCGACTGCCTCGAGCGGGCGGGACTGGACGTGTTCGAGGAGGGTCACTTCACGGAGGATTTGACCATGCTCTGCGATTCGTCCGAATATACCGACAAGCCGGACAACGAAACGCTCCTGCACCTCATCCGCGAGCGGCTGGAAACGCTGCTGGCGAAAGAGTGAGGGGCTTGATGAGGAAAGGCGGCAAGCGCTGCGAGACGTTTTGATAAGCGAAAGAGACACACAAGCGTGTGTCTCTTTTTTATGACGAATTTTGTTGGAAATCGGTTCAAGCGTCGTAGAGGCCGAGGATGACGATGCCGATGACGACGAGGAGGATCATGGCGTAGTGCTTGAGGCTCAATTTCTCTTTCAAAAAGAGCCGACTCCACAGGACGGAGGCCACGCAGTAGGCGGAGATGATGGGCGCGGCGAGGGCGACGTGGGCCGTGTCGGCGAGCGCGTAGATGTAGGCAAACTGTCCCGCCGTCTCGCAGAGTGCGCCGAGGTATTTCGGGCCTTCACGCTTGGGGACGAGGGGGCTTTTCTTAATCAGCACCACATAGATAAAGCAGACGACGGCTGCCAGCAGGAACGTCAGCTCGTAGGCGCAGTTGGCGCTGTCCTCGTCCAGCGTTTCCAGCACGCGGCTGTCGGCAAACGTCCCCAGCGCGTCCAAAAGGCAGTAGAGAACGGGTAGGACGAGGGCGAGGGCGGACTTGGCGTAGCGGTGATTGCTGGCCTGCTGCCGCGCGGCGCGAAGCTCCTCGTCCTCGTGCGCCTCGACGATGCCGAGGCCGATGACGCCGACGCACACGAGCGCGGTCGCCGCGAGCTGGGCGGGGACAAGCTCGCCCATGCCGCCCACGGCGAGTGCCAGCACGGCCACTAAGGCGCCGGAGGAATTGCAGATGGGCGAGGAGATGGAAAGCTCGATGTAGCGCAGCCCCACGTAGCCGAGCGTCATGGAGACGATGTAGAGCAGGGAAACGGGGAGATAGGTCAGGATAATGCCGACGCTGATCTCCGTGCCGCCGATAAAAATCTCGTAGGCGGCATGAAGCCCCATCACGACACCGACGGCGATGACCATTTTCAGGTGGCTGTATTTGTCGTCCGCGTCCTGACAGCCAATCTTGCTGAAGAGGTCAGAGCCGCTCCAGCAGACGAGGGCGATGAGGGAAAACCAAAACCACATAATTGCTCCTTTGTAAGTTTACATAAATTTATACGAAAATATGGTTTTAGGTGGCGGACGGCGGCGGAACGGGTGATTTGGGAGAGTCATGGCGTCCTCCGTAGTTTACATAATCATAGCTCGATAAGCCCGGCCTCCCGCATTTTCTGGAGGCTCATGAGAATGCCCAGCTTGGCGTGATGCCACGTCAGGCCGCCCTGAAAATAGACGGCGTAGGGCGGGCGGGTCGGCCCGTCGGCGGAAAGCTCGATGGAGCTGCCCTGCACGAACGCGCCCGCGGCCATGATGACCTCACTGTCGTAGCCGGGCATGGGCGACGGCTCGGGGGTGACGTAGCTGTCCACGGGGGCGGCGGACTGGATGCCCTTGCAGAAAGCGATCATGCCCTCGCGGCTGCCCAGCTCCACGGCCTGAATGATGTCGTGGCGCGTCTCGGCGGCGGAGGGGACGACGCGAAAGCCCAGCTTTTCATAGCAGGCGGCGGCGAAGACCGCACCCTTGACGGCGGAGGCGACCACCGTGGGCGCGAGGAAGAAGCCCTGATAGAGCTGCGTTAAAAGTCCCAAGTTCGCGCCGACCTCGCGGCCGAGGCCGGGCGCGGTGAGACGGCGGGCGCAGCGTTCAATGAGGTCGGCGCGGCCGCAGACGTAGCCGCCCGTGGGCGCAAGGCCGCCGCCGGGGTTCTTGATGAGGCTGCCGACCATCATGTCCGCGCCGACGTTGACCGGCTCGGTCAACTCGGTGAACTCGCCGTAGCAGTTGTCCACCATGCAGATGACGTCCGGCTTGCACTGCTTGCAAAAGGCGATCAGCTCGCCGATCTGCGCCACGGAGAAGCTGGGACGGGTGGCGTAGCCCTTGGAGCGCTGGATGGTGATGAGCTTCGTTTTCTCGTTGATGACTGCGCGGATGGCATCATAGTCGAAGCTGCCGTCGCTCCGCAGATCGGCCTGACGGTAGGTGACGCCGTATTCCCGCAGCGAGCCGACGGAGGGGCGGATGCCGATAACCTCCTCCAAGGTGTCGTAGGGCGCGCCCACGGGGCTGAGCAGCTCGTCGCCCGGCAACAAATTCGCGCCCAGTGCGAGGGCGAGGGCGTGTGTGCCGCAGGTGATCTGCGGGCGCACGAGCGCACTCTCCGCGCCGAAGCAGTCGGCGTAGATGCGCTCTAAGTTGTCGCGCCCCTCGTCGTCGTAGCCGTAGCCCGTGGAGAGATTGAAGTGATTGGCGGCGAGGCGGTTTTTCTGCATGGCCGCGATGACCTTGAGTTGGTTGGCCTCGGCGATGGCGTCAATGTCGGCAAAGCGGCCTTTCAAATCGGCAAGCACGCGCTCGCCGAAGTCGAGGACGGCGTCGCTCACGCCGAGGGCGGTGTAGTGTTCGTTCATGATAAGTACCTCACGAGGGAAAGATGACGCCGTTGAGGCGCATGATGAGCCGGAGGGGATAGTCCCTGTCCAGATAGTGCTTCTCGTACCACGCGAAGGTGGCCTCGGGGAGCGCGCGCAGCTCCGGGGCTTCGCGGCAGAGGGCTTCAAACGTCGGCCTGTCGCCGCTGAGGATGGCGGCGACTACGTCCAGCCGTCCCTCGGACGCGAGGCGCAGCAGCGTATCGTCCATCACGGCGGCGCAGGCGCGCTCCGTCTCATCGGCGTACTGCTCCCGATGTCCCAGCCAGTAGAGGAATTCCTCCGGGTCGAGGTCGAGCTTGGTGGTGATCTGACTGAGCTTGAAGAACGCGGTGCGGTCCATGTTCTTGAGCGCGTCGATGAGGTACTGCACCAGCCCATCATCCAGCGCGACGCAGTCCAGCAGCACCTCGAAGGGGTGCTTGCCCGCGTCGGGGTCGGACGCGTCCGATGGCGCATCCTCGGTCTGCACGGGGCGCAGCAGCGCGGCTATATCGTCCTCGCCGCCCTCGCTGAACAGCTCGTCCGGCAGTGCCGTGCCGTCCTGCGCGGCGCAGGCGCGGACGAAAGCGGCCATCCCCATGCGCTGAAGCTGCTGCCCCAGTGCCTGAATACGCTCGTCCTCTCCGCCGCCGCTCGGCAGAGAAATGCCCTCCGGGGCGGGACGCTTGCCCTCCCATAGCTCGGTCATGTAGCGCAGGTAATAGTCGAACAGAGTCATGTTGCGCCTCCCATAGATGAAGTATTATCGCAGCCAGTCCGGCTCGGCGCGTCCGTGAACGCCCGACACAAGCCCCATCAGGGCAAACGTCATGACGATGGACGAGCCGCCGTAGCTGATAAACGGCAGTGTCAGGCCGATGACCGGCATGACGAACAGGCACATCCCCACGTTGACGATGACCTGAAAGATGATGACGCCGGCCACGCCGATACAGACGTAGCCCTCCAGCGGCGTCTTGGCGCGGCGCGCCACGTAGATGCAGCGCAGGACGATGGCCGTGAGCAGTGCGAGCGTCAGCACGCAGCCGACAAGCCCCAGCTCCTCGCCGATGACGGAGAAGATGAAGTCCGTGTGGCGGTTGGGCAGGTTGTAGGACGCCTCACTTTGGCTCTGCACACCGTTGAGGTAGCCTTGCCCGAAAATTTTGCCGCCGCCGAGTGCCAGCAGACTGCGCGTTTGGTGCCAGCCGGTGTCCAGCGGGTCGTAGCTGTGGTCGAAGAGGACGATGAACCGCTTTTTCATGTAGGTGTTCATCAGATTGAGATCCCACATGGCGTAGAAGACCAGTGCCGCCGCGCCGCCGCCGATGAAGAACCAGCGCAGCGCGACACCCGCCACGAAGCACATGGCGGCGAAGATGAAGAAGAAGACGAGCGCGCTGCCCATGTCGGAGGAAATTTTATAATACGTCACGAACAGCACGCCGAAGTGGGCGGCCAGCATGGCGATAGAGCCGACGGATTTCAAATCGCGGTTTTCCTTGAGCCACGCGAGCTGCTTGGCCAGCACGATGATGAACGTGAGCTTGACGATCTCCGCAGGCTGCACCTTGACGGGCAGGAACGGGAACTCGAGCCACGCCTTGTTGCCCGTGCCGCCCTCGATGCCCAGCGGCGTGGCCAGCAGGAGAATAAAGACGAAGCCGACGAGGAAAATCCACTTCCAGTATTTCACCAGCTCGTTTAAGTCGATCTGCGACACGAGCAGGTACAGCACCACGCCGATGACGAGCGAGGCCGCCTGCACCAGCACGTAGCGGTTGGAGTGCATATAGTGGGTGGCACTGTAAATCATCAGAATGCCGAAAAGCGACGTGCCGCCGCATAGCGCGAGCAGCAGCAGATCGGCCTGACGCGCCACGTCGGAAAAAAGATCACGGATGCGGTACAGCAACGGCGACACCTCCCATCGAGCCTACGTTGTCAGTCTCCTTAGTTTACCACATTAACTTTTCCGTGTAAACCGCCGTTTTGCTCTTTTCTTTTTTTCTTCCCTGTGCTATAATAAACCGATTTGAGGGAAAGGGGGCGTCGGACGGTGGAATATCTCTCCCATAGCCCGGAGGAGACGGAGCGTATCGGCGAGACACTGGCGCATCGGCTCTCCGGCGGTGCGGTGCTGGCGCTGCGCGGCGGCCTCGGCATGGGGAAGACCGCCTTTACGCGCGGCTTGGCGCGCGGGCTGGGGTATACCGGGCGTGTCACAAGCCCGACCTTTACCATTGTCAACGAATACGAGGGCAAAACGCCGCTCTTTCATTTTGATATGTACCGCCTCGGCGGAGAGGACGAGCTGTTCGACATCGGGTGGGACGATTATCTCACACGCGGCGGCGTGTGCGTCGTGGAATGGTCGGAGCGTATCGAGCGTGCGCTGCCGCCGGAGACGCTGACCGTCTCGATCGAGCGCGGAGAGGGCGAGAACGACCGCGTGATCACCGTGGAGGGAGGGGCGGCGCTGTGAAAATACTGGCACTGGAAACGTCTGCCAAGGCCGTCTCCGCCGCCGTGGCGGAGGAGGGCGCGATCTTGGCACTGAGCTATCAGAACAGCGGCCTCACGCACAGCCGCACCCTCATGCCGATGGTGGAGGGAATGCTGAAAAACGCCTCGCTGACGATGGACGACATCGGCCTTGTCGCCGTGGCGCACGGGCCGGGGAGCTTCACGGGGCTGCGTATCGGCGTGTCGGCGGCCAAGGGGCTGGCATGGGCGAAGGAGCTGCCGTGCTGCGGCGTGTCCACGCTGGAGGCGATGGCGCGGGGCGCGGCGGACTTTGAGGGGCTGCTGGTGTGCGCCATGGACGCGCGGCGGCAGCAGGTCTACCACGCGCTCTTTCGCGCGGAAAACGGACACCTGACCCGCCTGTGTGACGACTGCGCCGTGTCATTGGAGACGCTGGCCGAGCGTCTGCGCGACCTGCCCGAGCCGAAGCTGGTGCTGGGCGACGGCGCACGGCTGAGCTATGATTTCCTCATCGGCGCGAACATTCCCTGCCGTATGGCCGCGCCCGATCACCGCTTTCAGAGTGCCGCAGGCGTGGCGCTGGCGGCGGAAGCCATGGTGCGGGAAGGGCATACCTGCACCGCGCAGGACCTGCAGCCCGTCTACCTGCGGCTCAGTCAGGCCGAGCGCGAACGGCTGGCCAAGGGGCTGAGCCTGACGGAATAGGCCGTATCATCATAGTGTATCCCTTAGAAATTTATATACACGGAGGAGAACAGTATGTATAGCGAGAAAGTCCACATTATGAACCATCCCCTTGTGGCGCACAAGCTGACCATCATGCGCGACAAGAACACCAGCGTCAAGGATTTCCGGGAGCTGGTGTCCGAGATCGGAATGCTCATCACCTACGAGGCCACCCGCGACCTGCCCCTGACCACCAAGCACATCGAAACCCCCATCTGCGAGATGGACGCGCCCACGCTGGCGGGGCGTAAGTTCGTGGTCGTTCCCATCCTCCGTGCAGGTCTCGGACTGGTGGACGGCGTGCTGCGCATGGTTCCCTCCGCCCGCGTGGGACATATCGGTATGTACCGCGACGAGGAGACGCTCGAGCCCCATCCCTACTTCTGCAAAATGCCCAAGGACGTGGCTGAGCGCGACGTGCTGATCGTTGACCCCATGCTGGCCACGGGCGGCAGCGCCGCCGAGGCGATTGCCGAGATGAAGAAGCGCGGCTGCAAGCACATCAAGCTCATGGTGCTGGTCGCCGCCCCGGAGGGCATTGAGCATATCCAGAAGCTCTACCCCGACGTGGAGATCTACGCCGGCGCACTGGACGACCACCTCAACGACCACGGCTATATCGTCCCCGGCCTCGGCGACGCCGGCGACCGCATCTTCGGGACGAAGTAAATTTCATCGCAAAAAGTAAAAAGACGCCTTCGGGCGTCTTTTTACTTGGAACGGCAAAAAAGCCGATGCGGCGGCTTTACAGCGGGGAGGATTTCGGATATAATAAAGAGCTGACTTAGCGCGACACGGGTAAGGGGGTGCGGCGGTGCAGGTCAATCAAATACGGGCGGGCGCGGCGCTGAGCTATGTGTCGATGGCGCTGAGTACCGTTATTTCGCTCGTCTACACGCCCATCATGCTGCGCCAGCTCGGCGACAGCGAGTTCGGCGTGTACCAGTCGGTGCTGCCCATCATCTCGTACCTGAATCTGCTGAGCTTCGGGCTGGGCAGCGCGTATGTGCGCTACTATTCGCGCTTCCGCGCCGCCGGGGACAAGCAGGGCTGCGCCAAGCTCAACGGGATGTTCCTCGTGACGTACCTCTTCCTCGGCGGAGTGGTGCTGGCCATCGGATTCGGTCTTTCCTACTGCGACGTGATCTTCGGCACGAAGCTGACGGCGCAGGAGGTCGCGCTGGCGGAGCGGCTGCTGCGCATTCTGTCCGTCAACGCCGCGCTGACGTTCCCCATCAGCGTCTTTGAAAGCCACGTGACCATCAACGAGCGGTATCTCTTCCAAAAGATCGTGGCGATGGGCAAGCAGGTACTCAACCCGCTCATCATGATTCCGCTGCTGCTGATGGGCTACCGCTCCGTGACGCTGACCATCGTGTCGCTCCTTTTCACCATCGTCAGCGGTGTCATCAACATCTACTACTGCCTGTGGCGGCTTCGGATGCCGTTCTCGTTCCGGCGGTACGACTTCAAGCTGCTGCGGGAGATGTTCGGCTTCACGGTCTACGTCTTCATCGGCATTGTGGTCGATAACCTCAACTGGAGCATCGACCGCCAGCTCCTGACGTGGTTCCACGGCTCGAGCGCGGTGACGGTCTACGTCATTGCCGCACAGCTGAACAACTACTTCCTGCTCTTCGGCAACGCCATCTCCAACGTGATGACGCCGCGTGTCCACCGCCTCGTGGCGGAGAACGCGCCCATGCGGGCGCTGGACGCGCTGTTCACCCGCGTGGGACGGCTGCAATTTATCCTGCTGGGCGGGATCTTCCTCGGCTTCGTGGCCATCGGGCAGTCGTTCGTGGTGCTGTGGGGCGGCGGCGAGCAGTTCCGCGTGGACTACTGGACGGCGCTGCTGCTGTTCTTCGCTTGCCTGTGGACGAACATTCAGACGGTGGGCATCGAGATCCAGCGCGCCAAGAATATGCATAAGTACCGCTCACTCGTCTATTTGGGCGTTTTGGTGGGGAATACGCTGCTGTCCATCCCGCTGTGTATCCGCTGGGAGGGACTGGGCGCGGCCGTCGGTACGGCGGTGGCGACCTTAGTGGGCAACGTGTTTTTGATGAACCGCTATTACTATAGGCACATCGGGCTGAACATCCCCGCCTTTTGGCGGCATATCGCCCACCTGCTGCCGGCGATGCTGCCGCCCGCGGTGACGGCGGTGCTGCTGGCGGTGTTCGTACATCCGTCCGGCTACCTCGCGCTCATCCCGCCGGGGCTTTTGTTCGTGGCGGTGTACGGCGCGTCCATGTGGCTGTTCGGGATGAACCGCTATGAGCGCGGCCTCGCCGCCGAGCCGCTGCGGCGCTTGCTGCATAGGTAGACCTGAAAACCTTGAATGGAGGGCTTCGTTTATGGGAAGAAAAATCGCCACCTTTTGCCGCCAGCTCAAGCACCTGAGCATGGCGCGGCTGAAGCTGCACGTCAACGCGGTGCATGAGGAGACGGGGAAAAACCGCGCCCTCATCTTCTGCGACATGGTCTGGTGTGAGGCACGGTACGGAATCGGGTATTTGGATTATCACGTGTTCGGCTTCGCCGAGCGGCACGGCGCAGTGCGCAAGACGTATATGACCGCCGTGCAGAATCAGGCACTGACGCGGCAGATGAACGACCCGGCGTATTGCTATCAGCTCAACGACAAGATCGCCTTCGACACGATCTTCGCCGACCTGCTCAAGCGGCGGTTTCTCGATTTGCGCAAGACGGACGCGGCGGGGCTGCGCGACTTCTGCACCGGGACGGAGGCCATCTTCTGCAAGCCCGCCGGGCTGTGCGGCGGCGAGGGCATTCAGCGCCTCGCCACGGCGGACATCGACGACTACGATGCGCTCTACGACCGTCTCGTCAAGGGCGGGCAGCTGCTCATCGAAGAGCCGATACGCCAGCACCCGGAGATGTGCCGCCTCTGCCCGGACTCGGTGAACACGGTGCGTATCGTCACGCTGGTGACGGACGCGGGCGCGCAGATGGTCTATGCGCTGGTGCGCATGGGCATGGGCGGCGTGTGCGTGGACAACGTCTCCTCGGGCGGAATGTACGCCCCGGTCAACGAAAAGGGGCAGCTCTATCGCCCGGCCTTCTGCGACAAAACGGGCAAGTACTACGAGCGTCACCCGGTGACGGGAACGGAAATCACGGGCTTCCAAATACCGCTTTTCGATGAGGCGCTGGCGCTGTGCCGCACGGCGTCCAAGCGCGTGGAGGCGCACCTGAAATACATCGGCTGGGACGTGGCCATCACGCCGGACGGCCCGGTGCTGGTGGAGGGCAACAACCTGCCGGGGTACGATATGTGCCAAAACGCGGGACACGTGGACGAGGGAATGCTGCCGCGGTTTGAAAAGCTGCTGGGCAGGCCCATCGTGTGAGATAAGGAGGGCAGATCATGCGCAGAAAAGAGAAGGAGCGCGACGCAGCCTTTGCGTGGCAGGTGCTGCGCGACGCGCCCTATGCCGTCATCGCCATGACGGCGGAGGACGGCAGCCCCTACTGCCTCCCCATCAACCATATCGCCGACGAGGCGGGGAACGCCGTCTATTTCCACTGCGCCGGGGCGGGGCGCAAATGGGAGATCCTCGCCAAAGAGCCGAGCGTCTGCCTCACCGCCGTGGCACGGCAGCACATCGTATTAGGCAAGCTGACAACGGCGTATGACTCCGCCGTTGTCCACGGCCGCGCCGTCGTGGTGCATGACCCGGCGGAAAAGCGCCGTGCGCTGGAGCGGCTGGTGGCCGCGCTCGACCCGGTCTCGATGGAGCGGGCGCATCGCTGCTCGCAGCAGAGCATGGACAGAACGATGATCGTCAAGCTCGTGCCGGAGATTGTCAGCGGCAAGCAGAGTGTGGGCGACGATTGACGGCGAAGGATGCCTCAGAGGTGCAGGCGATCCGTCAGCAGCGCGAAGACGAGCAGCAGCGCGGTCAGAGAAGCGGTCGTGAGCAGCGTAAGGCAGCGGCCGCGCTTCGTCCGCTGGATGCCGCGCGTCATGAGGAAAATGGAAGCAAACGAGATGAGCGCGCTGAGCAGATGGTGCGGGAAGTCGCCTACGGCCATAGCGGCGTAGCTCAGCCCCATCACGGCCTGAATCGTGTTGCCGATACCGAGTATGACCGCGCCGAGCGCGGTCTGCTTTTTGCAGAAAAAGGCGATAAAGCCGCCCGGCAGCGTGGCCAGCGTCATCGGCAGCCAAATGGAGAGGTAGTACGCAGCCTGCTCGACCGTCAGCGCCCCAAAGACGACCTCCACGGCGTAGACGAGGGGCTGGCTGACGAGGAAGAAGACGAAGCATTTGAGCATCGCCTCCGCGCTCGTTTTGCAGTTCACCACGAGGATGACGGCGAAGATGACCCACCACTCGTAGGTGACGCCGATGTCCTGAAACGACGTGTCCTTGAGCGCGGGGATGAGCATGACCGCCCCGGTGTAGATACCGACGGCGGCGGCGGAGAGCAGCACGGCAGGCCAGCTCATGCGCAGACCGCCGAAGAGCTTTTGAAGTGTCATAGCGGGGGGATGTCCTTTCTGTAAACTTTTCTTATCATAGCACGGCGCGGCGTAAAGCGCAAGCGCCGTGCCGCGCCTACGATGACAATGTGACATAGCACGAAAAAGCACCGAGCTGCTGCGTGGCCGCTCGGTGCTTTTTCGGTTGTGTGAGGGGGAGCGCGCATTGCTCAAAAGAGGTCAACAGCCGCACGGCGTGCGGCTGTTGACGATTTGAGGATAGAAAGGAAAAGCAATTCATATGTGAATTACAGGGTGTAGAATACACGGTTTTGCCCGCGATGTAAAGCGACAAAACGGCATATTTCCATGAGAGAATGTCATGAATAGAGGGCGCCTGCCCCGCGAGGGACGGGCGGGGACGGAGCTACCGTCGGCGGATAATTTTTTATTGCATTTTATGGGGGCTTTCGCTATAATGATAGTATCTGTTTTTATGCGAAGTTTCCCGCTTCAGGAAGGGTGAGGGCATGGATAAGGTACTGTCAATCTTAGAAAATATCGGGAATTATTTGGTACTCATCCGGGTATCGGATGTTTTGGACATCGCGATCATCGCCTTTTTGGTGTATAGCCTGCTGCGGCTGGTGAAAAGCACGCGGGCGGAGAATATCCTCAAGGGCGTGGTCATCTTCCTGCTGGCGCTCGGCGTGGCCGACATTTTGCAGCTCAACGCGGTGTTCTACATCATGAGCAATTTGGTGCAGGTCGGCATTCTGACCATCATCGTTCTCTTCCAGCCGGAGATACGGCAGATATTGGAGCGGGTGGGCAGCCGCAACATCAAGCTCTTTAAGATGTTTGACACGGCGCAGCAGAAGACGGAGCTGGAGACGGCCATCGACCAAACGGTCATCGCGTGCAGCGAAATGTCGCAGAGCAAGACGGGCGTGCTGATCGTCTTCGAGCGCAACATCCGGCTCGACGATATGGTGCGCAGCGGCACGACGCTGGACGCGGCGGTGTCCTCGGAGCTTCTGAAGAACATCTTCTTCGTCAAAGCCCCGATGCACGACGGCGCGGTCATCATCCGCCACGGGCGGATTTTGGGCGCGGGCTGTATGCTGCCGCTGAGCAAGAACGTGAATTTGAGCCGCGACCTCGGTATGCGTCACCGCGCCGGAATCGGCATGAGCGAGAACTCCGACGCGGTGGTGGTCATCGTCTCGGAGGAGACGGGGTCGATCTCCGTCGCCATCGGCGGGATGCTCAAGCGGCACCTCATGCCGGAGACGCTCTCGAAGCTCCTGCGCAACGAGCTGATGCCGCCGGAGGAGGACGGCGAGGAAAAGCCGCGCCGCACGCTGAGCGGGCTTTTGGGACTGCATCGAAAGGAGGACAACGATGACGACGCAGAGCTCTGAAAAAACAACCGGCGGGGAAAATCGCCCCGCGTTCAACCGCAGCAAGGCACTGCGTATCGTGATCTCCCTGCTCGTGGCGATCGCCATGTGGGTCTATGTCGATTTGGAGAAGGCCCCGGAGCGGACGAAGACCATCCGCGACATCCCGGTGGAGTTCTCCGGCGAGAACACGACGCTGGCGGATAAAAATCTCATGCTCCTCTCGGGCTACGACACCACCATCGACCTTGTCATCAAAGGGCCGAAGCGTGAGCTGGTGAAGATGAACAGTGAAAACGTGCGGGTCATCGCCAGCACGTCGAGTATCGACTCCGTGGGCGTACACCAGCTTGATTATACGTACAGCTTCCCCGACGGGGTGGTGCGGGCGAATGTCAGCGTGGAGAAGGCGAGCCTGAGCCAGATCACCGTGACGGTGGGCGAGCTGTATACCAAGGAGGTTGAGGTGCAGTGCGAGGTCGTGGGCGAGGTGGCCGAGGGCTACTTCGCCGGGGACGTGGTGCTTGACCCGGAGAAGCTGACGCTGCGTGCGCAGCGCGACGATCTGCTGAACGTGAGCCATGCGAAGCTGACGGTGGACATCTCCGGCGCAACGCGCTCCGTCGTGCAAACGGCGGACGTGCAGCTCTACGACTATGACGGCAACCTCGTCGAGAATAGCAGCATCCGCATGAACGCCAGTCTCATTCAGGCAAAAGTCCCGGTGCTGACGACGAAGGAGGTGCCGCTGGAGGTGGAGTTCTCGGGCATCCCCGGCGCGGCTATGGACAGCATCACATGCACCATCACGCCCAAGACCGTGCGCCTCAACGGCGAGGCGGACGTGCTGGAAAATATCAGCAAGATCGTGCTGGCCACGCTGTACGTTGAGGACCTTGAGCTGACGCAGCAGAACAGCTACGTCGTCACGCCGCCGGACGGGACGTGGCTGGTGAACGGCAACGAGGTGGCCAAGGTCGAAATTACGCTCGAGGGCATTGACGAGACGACGCTGACCGCCACGGACATTACCTACGACAGCCTGCCCGCCGGAATGTACGCCGTGCCGCAGAGTACGCTCTCAGTGAAGCTCTGGGGCTTGGAGGAGGAGATTGCCGAGGTGCAGTCGGAGAATTTGACGGTGCGCGCGGACATGAGCGGCGTGACCGGGCAGGGCGTCGTGACTGTCCCGGTGACGGTGTCGGTCGTGGGCTATAACGACGTGACCGTGCGCGGGACATACGAGCTGACGGTGCTGGTGACGGACACCGCGCCGCAGACGACACAGAGCGAGCCGGCAGAGGGCGGCGCGGCGCATTCATCGCAGACGCCGAACGCGGCGGCATAAGACATGAGGTGAGCATATGACACAGATCGCAACGGTAGAAAAGCTTTTGCCCGGCGGGTACGCGGAGATCTCCGTTCCCCGCAAGTCGGCCTGCGGACACGACTGCGAGCAGTGCGCGGGCTGCGGCATGACCGGGGCGGCCATCAAGGCCAAGGCCAAGAACGACCCCGGCGCGGAGGTCGGCGACAAGGTCGTCGTGGAGAGCAGCACGAAAAAGCTGCTGGGCGTGGTGGCGGTCGTCTATTTGCTGCCGATTGTGTGCTTCCTGCTGGGCTACTTTCTCTCGGATGGACTGGCGGAGGGCTGGCGGTACGCCATCGCCATCGGCGCGGCGGCACTGTCGTTTCTTGTGAGCGTGGCCTGCGACCGCAAGGCCAAGAAGGACGGCAGCCTGACGTATACCATCCTACGGGTGTTTTAAAGCGTGTTCGGCTATGTGCGTCCCTCGGACGGACGGCTGACGGAGGCGGAGCGGGAGACGTTTCGCGGCGCGTATTGCGGACTGTGTCACGCCTTGGGGCGGCGGTACGGCCTCGCGGGGCGGATGCTCCTGAACTACGACCTGACGTTTTTGGCCATGGTGCTCTCGCACGGGACGGCAGCGGCGTGTCCGCGCCGCTGCGCGGTACATCCGTTCAAGAAGCGGTGCTGCCCCGCGCATGACCCCGCCTTCGATACGGCGGCGGACATGAGCGTCATCCTGACATGGTGGCAGCTTCGGGACGGCGTGGCCGACCACGGCTTTTTCCGAGGGCTGAAGTACCGCGCCGCACTATGGCTGCTGCGCCCGGCCTATCGCAAGGCGCGGCGGCGTCAGCCGTCATTTGACGGCAGCACGGCGGCGCATTTGGCACATCTTGCGGCGCTGGAGCGGCAAAAATGTGCGTCATTGGACGCCCCGGCGAACGCCTTCGCCACGCTGCTGTCCGAAGCGGCGGAGACGGAGACGGACGAGGTGCGCCGCCGCGTGACGGAGCAGCTTTTGTACCATTTGGGACGGTGGGTGTACCTCATCGACGCGGCGGACGATTTGAAGAGCGACGTGAAGAGCGGCAGCTACAATCCCCTGACGCTGCGCTTCTCCCCGGTGGACGGGAAGCTCTCTGAGGACGACGAGCGGACGCTCGCCACTACGCTGGACGGCTCGGTGCGTGCAATGGCCGCGGCCTTTGAGCTGACGGACTGCGGCGTGTATACGCCGATCCTGCGCTCTGTGGTATACGAGGGACTGTACGCCGTCGGTGCAGCGGTGCTGGCGGGGACGTTCCGCAAAGAGAAGAAGATACGAAAGGCGGGCAGCGAGTATGCGTGACCCCTATCAGGTGCTGGGCGTTCCCAGCACCGCCACGGATGAAGAGGTGAAGAAGGCTTACCGCGACTTGGCGCGGAAGTACCACCCGGACAATTATCACGACAACCCCCTCGCCGACTTGGCGCAGGAGCGGATGAAGGAGATCAACGAGGCCTACGAGACGGTGCAGTCCCAGCGCAAGGCCGCCCGCAGCGGCGGTGGTCAGAGCTACGGGCAGTCCGCCTACGGCCAAAGCTACGGCGGCTATCAGGGGGCCTACGGCACGCGCTATCAGCGTGTGCGCATGGCCATTCGGCAGGGCGATTTGAACTTAGCCGAGGAGCTGCTGAACGCGCAGAGCGACCACGACGCGGAGTGGAACTACCTCAAGGGCGTCATCTGCACACATCGCGGCTGGCTGGACGAGGCGCGGCAGTATTATCAGACGGCGGTGCAGATGGACCCGGACGACGCGGAGTACCAGCAGGCACTGGATATGGCCGAGGGACGCGGCGGCTACCGACCCGACGGGTTTGGGAATATCACCACGGGGAGCTGCGGCAACGCGGACTGCCTGCGGCTGTGCGGCGCGACACTGTGCTGCAACGCGCTGGGTGTCCCGGTGTGCTTCTGCTGAACAGGACGATACAGGGGCGCGAGTCCCTTTCTATTACACGATAAGGAGATGATTTCGTGGTCAAGAGTATGACAGGCTACGGACGGGCGCGGGAGATGCGCGGCGGGCGCGACATCACGGTGGAGGTGCGCTCGGTCAACAACCGCTATTTGGACTGCGCGGTGAAGATGCCGCGCGCCTACATTTTCGCTGAGGACAGGATGAAGACACTCGTGCAGCAGGCCGTTTCGCGCGGCAAGGTGGACGTGTTCGTCACCATTGACGCCACCGCCGCCGACACGGCAGTCGTGGCGGTGAATGAGCCGCTGGCGCGCGGATATTACGACGCGCTGACGAAGCTCAAGACGATGTTCTCCCTCCCCGGCGACATTGCACCGGAGGTGCTGGCGAAGTTCCCCGACGTGCTGACCGTGACGAAGGCGGAGGAGGACTTGGAGGCCATCGCCGCCGACATCTGCGCCGTGCTGGAGGGTGCGCTGCGTGCGTATAATGAAATGCGCACGGTGGAGGGCGAGAAGCTGGCACTGGATGTGGCGGGACGTGTGGACACCATCGAGGAGGTGGTGGGCAGGGTCGAGGCGCGTTCGCCGCAGACCGTGACGGCCTACCGCCAGCGGCTCGAGGCGAAGATGCAGGAGGTGCTGCACACGACAAGCATCGACGAGAGCCGCATTCTCACCGAGGCCGCCATCTTCGCCGATAAGATTGCCGTGGATGAGGAGACGGTGCGCCTGCGCAGCCATATCGCCCAGCTCCGCGCCATGCTGCAAAGCGCCGAGCCGGTCGGGCGCAAGCTGGACTTTCTCATTCAGGAGGTCAACCGCGAGTGCAACACCATCGGCTCGAAGTGCAGCGATTTGACGATTGCACAGGATGTGGTGAGCATGAAGGCCGAGGTCGAGAAGATCCGCGAGCAGGTACAGAACATGGAGTGAGGTGGCCGGAATGCAGTTTGTCAATATCGGCTTTGGAAACCTCGTCTCCGCCGAGCGGCTCATCGCCCTCGTCAGCCCGGACTCCGCGCCCGTGAAGCGGCTGGTGCAGGAGGCACGTGACCGAGGAATGCTCATCGACGCGACATTCGGGCGCAAGACCGCCTCGGTGCTGATGATGGACAGCGACCACGTGGTGTTGTCCGCACTGGCGGCGGAGCGGCTCGCGCCAAGGCTGGGGCTTTCGGTCGGAGAGCTGACGGAGGAGGAATGAAAATGCACAAAACAGGCAAGACCTTTATCGTCTCCGGGCCGTCCGGCGTGGGCAAAAGCACCGTGCTGCACGCGCTGTTTGCCGGGCGGGACGATCTCTATTTCTCCGTCTCCGCCACGACGCGCCAGCGGCGCGAGGGCGAGCGGGACGGCGTGGACTACCACTTCATCCAGCCCGACGAGTTTCGGGATATGATTGCCGCCGATGCGTTTTTGGAGTACGCCGAGTATGTCGGCAACTTCTACGGTACGCCCAAGATGTACGTGGATGACGCGATGGCACGCGGCAAGGATGTCATCTTGGATATCGAGCGGCAGGGCGCGGTGCAGGTGTGCGCCAAGCGGCCGGAGACGGTGCGGATCTTCATCGCGCCGCCGAGCTGGTCGGAGCTGGAACGCCGCCTCACCGCCCGTGGGACGGACACGCCGGAGAAGATACAAAAGAGGCTCATCCGCGCACAGGTGGAGCTGGAAATGGCCGGCGACTACGATTATTTTGTGATCAACGACACGGTGGAGCAGGCGGTGGAGGAGCTGAGAGCCATTCTCTGCGCCGAACACTGCAAGCCCGCCGAGCGTATGGAATTGATTATGAGCAGAAAGGAAATGTGAACGTTATGTCTATGCTGTATCCCGCAATGAACAAGCTGACCCGCTTTATCCCCAACCGCTATATGATGGTGAATGTGGTGGCGCGCCGCGCCCGCCAGATTGCCGCCGAGGCGGAGGCGACCGGCGTGCAGCCGGAGGAAAAGCCCGTGACGCTCGCCATTGACGAGGTGGCCGAGGGCAAGTATCGCAGCAACCCCGTCATCGAGGAAGACGAGGCCTGAGGTGGCCGTTGTCGCCAAGCTGGCCGTGCAGGCGGCGACCTACGCCATCGACAAGGCGTATGACTACCTGCTGCCCGAGGAAATGGAGGGCAGTGTGGGCTGCCGCGTGCTGGTGCCGTTCGGGCGCGGCAACCGTCTCAGCGAGGGGATGATCCTCTCACTGCGTCAGGAGACACCGACCAAGCCGCTCAAGGCTGTCCGCCGTGTGCTGGACGAGGCGCCTGCGGCGACGGAGAAGGAGCTGCATCTGGCGCTGTGGATGAGTCGGAGGTATTTCTGCACGTTTTATGACGCGCTGCGCACCGTCCTGCCCGCCGCCGTGTGGTACCGCTACCGTGAGCTGTGGACGCTGCGGCAGATGCCGCCGAGCGACGCGCCGCCGCGCGAGATGGCGGCGGCTCAGCTCCTGCTGAACGGCACGATGACGGAGGACAAGCTCTGTCAGGCGCTGGGCGACGATCTCCCGGCGGTGCTGCGCCGGATGGAAAAGGCGGGCTACCTGACCCACACCACGGAGCAGCAGAAGAAGGTACGCGACCGCGTGGTGGCCTTCGTCTCGCTCTGCGTCGGCGCGGAGCAGGCGTTGGAGCTGGCCGGACGGTCGGAAAAGCGGCGGGCGGTGGTGTCGTTTTTGGCACAAAACGGTGAGACGGCGATGCACGACCTGCGCTATTTTACGGGCGCGGAGCGGCGCACCGTCACCGATTTGCAAAAGCTGGGCGCGGTGCGGCTGCGCGAGCAGGAGGAGTACCGCATCAGCGAGAAGCGCTACGCCTTCCGCGCCGCGGAGATCACGCTCAACGAGGAGCAGCAGCGTGTCTGCGACGCGCTGCTCGACCAGCTCGACCGTGGCGAGGCCGGGGTCACGCTGCTGCGCGGCGTGACGGGGAGCGGCAAGACGATGGTCTACATCCGCCTTGCGCAGCTCCTTTTGGAGCGCGGCCGCTCGGTGATGATCTTAGTGCCGGAGATCGCGCTCACGCCGCAGATGATGGCGCGCTTTGGCGCGTACTTCGGCGAGACCGTGGCGCTGCTGCACAGCGGCCTGCGCATGACGGAGCGGTACGACCAGTATAAGCGTATTCGCCGAGGTGAGGCGCGGATTGTGCTGGGGACGCGCTCGGCGGTCTTCGCGCCGCTGCAAAAGCTCGGCCTTATCATTATGGACGAGGAGCAGGAGGGGTCGTATGAGTCCGAAAACGCACCCTGCTACCATGCCCGCGACGTGGCGAAGTACCGCTGCGCGCAGGAGGGTGCGCGGCTGCTGCTCGGCTCGGCCACCCCGACGGTGGAGAGCGCGTGGCACGCCGAGCGCGGGGATTACGGCCTCTTGGAGCTCCGCCATCGCTTCAACCGCCAAGCCCTGCCGCGCGTCATCGTTGCCGATTTGCGGCGCGAGCTGCGGCAGGGACGCAGTACCATCATCAGTGAGCCGCTGCGCGAGGAGCTGGAGAAAAGTTTGGCGGCGGGGGAGCAGAGCATTCTCTTCCTCAATCGGCGCGGCAGCAGCCGCCAGCTGCTGTGTCCCCAGTGCGGCTATGTGCCGGAATGCCCGCGGTGCAGCGTCTATCTGACCTACCACAGCGCGAATAACCGCTTGATGTGCCACTACTGCGGCTTTTCTCAGAGTGCGCCGGAGCAATGCCCCGACTGCGGCGGCGCGCTGAAGCACATTGGCTACGGCACACAGCGCGTCGAGGCGGAGCTGCACGACCTCTTCCCGAATGTGGAGGTGCTGCGCATGGACGCGGACACCGTCACGATGGGACACGAGGCCATCTTGAAGCAATTTGAAGAGCGAAAGGTCCCCATCCTCTTGGGTACGCAGATGGTCGCCAAGGGACTGGATTTTGAGAATGTGACGCTGGTCGGCGTCCTCAGCGCCGACCTCTCACTCTACGTGGACCACTACCGCGCCGCCGAGCGCACCTTCAACCTGCTGACGCAGGTGGTGGGACGCGCCGGGCGCGGCGAAAAGGCGGGGCGGGCGGTCATTCAGACCTACACGCCGGAAAACGATGTCATCGAGGCCGCCGCCGCGCAGGACTACGACCGCTTTTACCGCAGTGAGCTGCGGCTGCGGCGGGTGCGGCGCGACCCGCCCTTTGCCGACCAGTTTGTCATCACGGTCAGCGGCGGCGAGGAAGCCCCTGTCCGCCGCGCCGTGGGGCTTTTGTGCCGGGGCTTGAGCGACTCGGTCAAAAAACCGCCCTATGACGGCATGAATTTGGAGGTCATCGGCCCTGCGCCCGCCCCGATATTGCGCATCAACGGCAGCTACCGCTACCGATTGCTGCTGCTGGGCGAGAACAACGCGCAGGTGCGCGCGCTGCTCTCGTCATTCATGCGCTCGTTCGCCCAACGGCCGGAAAATCGGCGGCTGCACATCCGCGTAGACTGTGATTTGATGGATTGATTTTTACAAATCGGAGGGAATCGACATGGCATTACGGAAAATAGCCTTGCAGGGCGAGGACTGTCTGACAAAGGTCTGCCGCCCCGTGACCGACTTCAATGACCGCCTCCACACGCTGCTGGACGACTTGGCGGACACGCTGGAGGACTCCGGCGGTGTCGGGCTGGCCGCGCCGCAGGTCGGCGTGCTGCGCCGCGTGTGCGTGGTGCTGGATGAGGACGACCAGCTCATCGAGCTGGTGAACCCGGAGATCGTCTGCACCGAGGGCGAGCAGACCGGGCTGGAGGGCTGCTTGAGCGTCCCCGGAAAGTACGGCGAGGTGACGCGTCCCTATCTCGTCCGTGTCCGCGCACAGGATCGGGACGGCCACTGGTTCGAGGCGGAGGACGAGGGCTTGACCGCCCGCTGCTTCTGCCACGAGATCGAGCATTTGGACGGCCACCTCTTCGTCGAGCATACCGACCATCTCATGGAGGGCGAGGAGCTGCAAAGGTGGCTCGAGGCGCACGCCGACGAGTACGAGATCGAGGAGACGGAGGAAGAGGATACCTGATGCGCATTTTGTTTATGGGAACGCCGGAGTTCGCCGTGGCCTCCCTGCGCCGTCTGGTGGCGGAGGGGCATGAGGTCTGCGGCGTTTTCACCCAGCCGGACAAGCCGAAAAACCGGGGACATAAGGTGTCGTTCTCCCCGGTCAAGGAATACGCGCTCGCCGAGCATTTGGCGGTTTATCAGCCGCTGAAAATGCGGGACGGCGAGGCGCTGCGCCTCGTGCAGTCCCTCGCGCCGGAGCTGATCGTGGTGGCGGCCTACGGCAAGATACTGCCGGAGGATATTTTGCAGACGCCGCGCTTCGGCGCGATCAACGTCCACTCGTCGCTCCTGCCCAAGTACCGCGGCGCCGCGCCCATCAACTGGGCGATCCTCAACGGCGAGCAGGTGACGGGCGTGACCATCATGTATATGGCCAAGGAGCTGGATGCGGGAGATATCATCCTCGCGCGGGAGACGGCCATCGACCCCGCAGAGGACGCGCTGACGCTGACGGCGCGGCTGGCGGAGCTGGGTGCGGACGCGCTCAGCGAGGCGATCTCGCAGATCTCGGACGGCATGGTCCGTCGGACGCCGCAGGACGGCAGCCAATCGACCTACGCGCCGATGCTCGACCGCAATTTATCACCGATGGACTTTACAAAATCCGCCCGCCAAGCTCACGATCAGGTGCGGGGACTGATTCCGTGGCCGTGTGCGTCGATGACGCTGGACGGCAAAGCCGTGAAGATTTACCGTACCGCCGTGGGCGGCGACACCGCCGCCGCGCCGGGAAAAGTCGTGGCGGCGGGGAAGGACGGCATTGACATTGCCTGCGGTGACGGCAAGTGCCTGCGTATCTTGGAGCTGCAGGCCGAGGGCGGCAAGCGCATGGCCGCGGCGAGCTATCTCTGCGGCCATCCGCTGCATTTGGACGTATGAGCGGCACGATGAATGCCCGCGACGCAGCGCTGGAGACGTTGCTCCAATTAAGCCGCGGCGGCTGGGCGGACGGCAGCTTGAAGCGCACCGTGCAGCGCGCCGGGCTGGACAGCCGCGACGCCGCGCTGTGCAGCCGCCTTGTCTACGGCGTGGTGCAGCAGCGGCGGCTGCTGGATTACTATATCGACCACTGGTGTACCCAGCGGGCGAACCGCTTAGAGCCTGTGGTGGCGTATATCCTGCGCCTTGGGGTCTACCAGATCCTTTTTATGGATAAGATCCCCGACCGCGCCGCCGTCAGTGAGGCGGTGGAGCAGGCGCGCCGCCAAGGCAGAAGCCGCGCCGCCGGGATGGTCAATGCTGTGCTGCGAAAGTGCGCATCGCAGAAAAACAACCTGCCGCCGCTGCGCGGTCGGGACGAGACGGACACGCTGGCACTGCAATACAGCCACCCGCGCTGGCTCGTGGAGCGGCTTTTGACGCTGCTGGGTCGGGACGAGACGGAGCAGCTCATGGCACTGCACAATCAGCCCGTCCCCACGACCTTGCAGACAAACCCGCTGAAAACCACCCCGGACGCGCTGCGCCGTGAGCTGGAAGCGGCGGGCATAGACGTTACGCCGCACCCGTGGCTGGATGGCTGCTTCACCGTCACCGGGACGGGTGATTTGGAAAAGCTGCCCGCCTTTGCCGAGGGACGCTGCACCGTGCAGGACGCGGCGGCGCGGCTGGTGTCGCTGGCCGCCGCTCCGGAAAGGAAGGCGCGTGTGCTGGATGTCTGTGCCGCGCCGGGCGGCAAGTCCTTCGCGCTGGCGATGGACATGGCCGACGGCGGCGACATTCTCTCGTGCGATGTCCATCCCCACAAGCTGAAGCTCATCGAAAGCGGCGCACAGCGGCTGGGACTGAACTCCATCCGCACCGCGCTGGCGGACGGGCGGGAAAACCACGCCGCGTGGGTCGGAAAGGCTGACCTCGTGGTGGCGGACGTCCCATGCTCGGGGCTTGGTATTATCCGCAAGAAGCCGGACATCCGCGATAAGAACCCGCAGGAGCTGCAGCAGCTCCTGCCGATACAGAAGGCAATTTTGGAGAACGTCTGCCGCTACGTTCGACCCGGCGGCGTGCTGGTCTACGCGACCTGCACCATTCTGCCGGAGGAAAACGAGGGGCAGATCGAGGCATTTCTGGCCGCCCACCCGAACTTTTCAAAGACGCCGTTCACCCTGCCGGGTGTCGGCGAGTGTGACGGCGCGGTGACGCTCTACCCGCACCGCAGCGGCACGGACGGCTTTTTCATCTGCCGAATGCGCCGCAGCGAGGAGGGATGATAACGTGACAGACATCAAATCCATGACGGAGGCGGAGCTGGCCGCCTATTTCAAATCGCTGGGTCAGCCAGCTTTTCGCGCAAAGCAGGTCTTCACGTGGCTGCACCGGGGCATTACGTCCTTTGAGGACATGACTGACCTATCAAAGCCACTGCGCACCCAGCTTGCGCAGACGTGCTGCATTACCGCGCCGAGCGTGGCGCGAAAGCAGGTGTCGAAGCTGGACGGCACGATCAAGTACCTCTGGGAACTGGGCGACGGGAACTGTATCGAGAGCGTCCTCATGCGCTACCACCACGGCAACACCGTCTGCATTTCCTCGCAGGTGGGCTGCCGCATGGGCTGTGCGTTCTGCGCCAGCACCGTGGCCGGAAAGGTGCGCGATTTGCAGCCCTCTGAGCTTTTGGATCAGGTGCTGTTCACCCGGCTCGACAGCGGCCTGCCCATCTCAAACATCGTTCTCATGGGCATCGGCGAGCCGCTGGATAATATGGACAATGTCCTGCGCTTTTTGGAGCTGGTCAACAGCCCCGACGGGCTGAACATCGGAATGCGGCATATCAGCCTGTCCACCTGCGGCGTTGTGCCGGGGATCGACGCGCTGGCGGAGAGGGAGTTGCAGCTGACGCTGTCCGTTTCCCTCCACGCGCCGGACAGCGAGACGCGAAGCCGCATGATGCCGATCAACCGCGCGTATGATGTAGAGACACTCTTTGACGCCTGCCACCGCTATTTTAAGAAGACGGGCCGCCGTATCAGCTTCGAGTATGCGATGATTGACGGTGTCAATGACCACGACTGGCAGGCGGAGCTGATTGCCAAGAAGCTTAAGGGAATGCCCGGTCACGTCAACCTCATCCCGCTCAACGACGTGGTGGAGAGTCCCTACAAGCCCAGCCGCCGTATCGCGGCGTTTCAGCGAAAGCTGGAGGACTTGGGCGTGACGGCCACGGTACGCCGCAGTCTCGGCGGAGACATCGACGCCTCCTGCGGCCAGCTGAGAAGAAAACAAATGCAGGAGATGGGGCTTCTGTGAGGTCGCGCTCCCGATGCAGCATAGCACAGCACAAAAAGGATGTGAAATCACATGAAGCTATGGGGTATTACCAACACGGGGCTTGTCCGCCGCGAAAATCAGGACGCCTACGCCACGTTCGAGGCGGGCGGCTTCACCGTCGCCGTCGTCTGTGACGGCATGGGCGGCACGCACGGCGGGCAGGTGGCCAGCGCCATCGCCGTCGCCCGCTTTCAAAAGGAAGTGCAAGCGGCCGTGCGGGACGACATGACCGACGAGCAGCTCCGCCGCGCGGTGCTTTCGTCCATTGCCGGGGCGAACGAGGCCATCCGCCGCGAGGCGGAGCGCAGCGAGGCGTACCGCCACATGGGGACGACGCTCGTGTGTGCGCTCGTGCGCAGCGACACGGCGCTCATCGCCAACATCGGCGACAGCCGCGCCTACCACATCAACGCCGAGGGCATACGGCAGATCTCGCGCGACCACTCGGTCGTGGAGAGCATGGTCGCCAAGGGCGACATCACCCCGCAGGAGGCGCGCTGCCACCCCAGCCGCAACCTCATCACGCGCGCGCTCGGCCCGGACATCACGGCCAAGGCGGACACGTTCACGCTGCCGTGGCGCGAGGGCGAGTACATACTGCTGTGTACGGATGGCCTTGTGAACACCGTCTCCGATCAGGAGATGCTCTTCGAGGTGCTGCACGACGGCGATGTGGACGGCTGCTTGGAGCAGATGGTGCATATCGCCCTTGAGCGCGGCGCACCGGACAATGTCACCGCCGTCTTGATTGGCAACGAAAAGGAAAGGAGTTGACGACCGTGGATCAGTATATCGGAAAAATGCTGGATGACCGCTACGAAATTCTCGAGCTGATCGGCTCGGGCGGCATGGCCAACGTCTATAAGGCGCGCTGCCACCGCCTCAACCGTCTGGTCGCCATCAAAATACTCAAGAGCGATTTGGCAGAAAACGCCGCCTTCCGCCGCCGCTTCCACGATGAGTCGCAGGCCGTGGCGCAGCTCAGCCACGCGAACATCGTCTCGGTCTACGACGTGTCCACCAACCCGGACACGGAGTATATCGTCATGGAGCTGATCGACGGGATCACGCTCAAGCAGTATATGGAGCGGCGCGGCCGCATGGACTGGCGCGAGTCGCTGCACTTCATCACGCAGATCATGCGCGGTCTGAGCCACGCGCACAGCCGGGGGATCATCCACCGCGACATCAAGCCGCAGAACATCATGGTGCTGCGCGACGGCAGCGTCAAGGTCGCCGACTTCGGCATCGCCTGCCTTGCCAACGCCGGGCAGACGCTGACGCAGGAGGCGCTCGGCTCCGTTCACTATATTTCCCCCGAGCAGGCGCGGGGAGACCGGATCGACGCCCGCTCCGACATCTACTCCGCCGGGGTCGTGCTGTACGAAATGCTCACCGGGCGGCTGCCCTTTGAGGGCGACAGCGCCGTCTCCGTGGCGCTGCAGCATGTAAGCTCTGTACCGCTGCCGCCGAGGGACATCGACCCGAGCATCCCCGAGCCGCTGGAGCTGATCTGCATGAAGGCGATGAGTCCCGACCCCGACAAACGCTATCCCACCGCCGACGATATGCTCGCCGACCTTGAGAAGTTCCGCAAGGACCCGGACGTGGAATTGGACTATATCCGCCGCGAAATGGCCGAACCCTCCGCCAAGAGCGAGCCGACTATGCCCATCCCCACGGCGCAGGTCGCCTCCGCCGTAAAGCGGCGCAGCAGCGAGACGCGCCGCGACGAGGAAAGGGACGGCGGCGAGCCGCCGCGCCGCGATCGGAAATCGCTTGTTCTCATCGGCGGCATTATCGCCGCGGCGGTGGTGCTGGTGTTCCTGCTTTTCAAGCTGATCTTGGGCGATTTCGGCCCGGCCGGGAGCAACAAGAGCTACACCGTCCCCGACCTTCGCGGCAAGACCGTGGAGGAGGCGCAGGTCATGGAGGGTGTCAAGGACATCTTCTACATCGACGTCGCGGGGACGCGGGTGACGGAGGACTACGAGCCGGGGCAGATCGTGGAGCAGGACCCCACTGCGGGGAAGACCCGCAAGAGCAACCTCGTCATTCAGGTCTACGTGGCGCAGGCGCCGGAGCAGGTCCGTATGAAGAGCGTGGTCGGCATGGAGTACCGTCAGGCGCGGGTGCTGCTGGGCGAGCTGGGGCTTGACCTCGTCTTCCAGCCGCTCTATGAAAAATCCGACAAGTACCCCGCCGATGTCGTCATTTCCACCGACCCGGCGGCCGACGAGGTGCTGACGAAGGGGCAGACCATCGTCCTGCACATCAGCACCGGGCCGGAGACCGTGACCGTTCCGACGTTTACGGGCATGGACATTGCCAGTGCCATCCGCGACGCGCAGGACATCGGCCTGACGGTGGGCGAGATCACCTACTATCCCTTGAGCTCCGCAACGCCCGGCACGGTCGTCGCGCAGGATATTGAACCCAAGACCGACGTGGCCGGCGGTACGAAGATCAGCTTCACCGTCAGCGGCAGCGAGAACACCGTGACCTCGCTGCGCACCACGGTCGTGGAGTTCACCATGCCCTCCGACATGGTGGGCATGGTCAAGGTGGAGTTTGAGCAGGACGGCGCGATCGTGGACAGCCAGTACCTCAGTGCCGGCACGGGGACGATCAGCTACACGTTCTCCGGCCCGGCAGGTACAGGCTCGACCGTCTGCGCCTACTTCACCAGCGTGGAGACGGACGCGACCGTCCTCTCGCCCGCGCAGGAGATACGCTTTTGAGCCGGGGGCGCATTGAAAAAGCCCTCAGCGGGTTTTATTATGTCAACTTAGGCGACGAGACGCTCCGCTGCCGCGCACGCGGCAGGTTCCGCCGCGAGGGACTCAGTCCCCTCGTGGGCGACTGGGTGGAGGTGCGAGCGCTGGGCAATGGCGAGGGCTTCGTGGAGTCGGTGGAGACGCGGCGCAATCAGTTCAGCCGCCCCGCCGCCGCCAACATTGACCAGCTCGTCATCTTGGCCTCGGCAGCACTCCCCGTCACCGAGCCGTACCTCATCGACCGCATTGCCGCCATCGCCGCGCTCAAGGGCTGCGAGGTGCTGGTCTGCCTGAACAAGTGCGACCTCGACAGCGCCGACGCGCTCTACGACATCTACGCGCACTCCGCTCTCCCCGTCCTGCGCATCAGCGCCGCGACCGGACAGGGGCTGGACGCGCTGCGCGAGGCCATACGCGGCAAGCTCAATGCCTTTACGGGCAACTCCGGCGTGGGCAAATCCAGCGTACTGAACGCACTCTGCCCGTCCCTCGACCTCCCGGTCGGGGAGGTGAGCAAGGCGCTTGGGCGCGGCCGCCATACCACCCGCCACGTGGAGCTGTTCCCGCTTGGCGACGAGACGTATATCATCGACACGCCGGGCTTTTCCTCGTTCGACACGGCGGAGCTGGATCTGGAGCTGAAGCAGCACCTCCCGGAGACATTCCCGGAGTTCGCGCCCTACGTCGGCGAATGCCGCTTCACGGGCTGCACCCACACGAAGGAAAAGGGGTGCCGCGTCCTGCAAGCCGTCCGCGACGGCCACATCCCCGCCAGCCGCCACCGCAGCTACACCCGCCTCTTCGAAGAACTGCGCGGCCTTCAACCATGGCAGAGGAAATGAGGCGTGGCCGGGAAGATAGGGGGTTGCCTGCGCAAGAAATCCCCTCCGGCAGTTGGCGGGTAGTCGCAAAACAGACAAAATAAAATTGTCGGATACGGCCTTAACTCAGCCGTATCCGACAATTTTTGGTGCGCGAGGCGGGACTTGAA
>CAVGSO010000011.1:0-39869 GCA_963631875.1 Firmicutes bacterium CAG:341
CTCTCTCTCTCTGACCCGCTCAGCGTTTATTTTTACTATAACAAATGCCGTGATGGCCAGCACCATATCAAAGAAACAGGAGAAGATTTTATACGCATACAATGGTGCGACCTTGACCTTGGTCATCAGCCAAATCATCATCTGATATAGAAGATTATAATCTCCCACCTGCTTGGAAATTCCGTTCTTTGATATCTCGTCATACCACGGCTGCAAGTAGTCTGTATAATCTCCGCTGGTAATACCCCTCAGCTTGAAGCGAATGGCAGCGCCGAGCAATGTGCAGGCAAGCAGCAGTATCATCGGCAAGTGCTTGTCCACCCACTGCAATACGTTTCGTTCTTTTTTATTCATAAAGGCCGATTCCCTCCGATCGTTTCCTTTTTGCAAGCACAGCGTCGCTGTCTATTTCTTGAATGCGAAAAACCGTTGCCCGAGGTAGTTCAGCGCGGTGTAGAGGCACATTCCGACCAGCATGGCGGCGTTCTCCTGAAGCCGTGTGGAGGAACCCCGCAGCAGCCACATGGCGGCGGGCTTGGCAAGGCCGTAGCCGATAAAGTAGCACACGGCCACGTTCAGCGCAAACCGCCACACCTGCCGCCACGACCATTCTTTATTCTCAAATGTGAAATACTTGTTCAGAAAGAAGCTCACGATGCCGCCGACCACGTAATTCGCCGCCGAGGACAGCCAGTACGAGCAGTTCGCCACGTTGTAGAGCAGGAACATGACCCCCGCGCCGATCAGGGTGTTGACCACGCCCACCGCCAAGAACTTAACCACGGTTTTGTCGATGATTTTTGCTTTCATGGCAGCCCTCACGAACGGGACGTATCATCCAAAATCTCTTGGATGATGAAGCGTGGCCGCTCCTTCGTCTCCAGATAAATTTTGCCGATGTACTCCCCGACGACCCCGACCGACAACAGAATCAGCCCGCCGATCGCCCACACGGAGCAGATCAGGCTCGCCCAGCCCAAAACGGTCGCCCCGGCAGCCCAGCGCACAATGAAATAAATCAACATCAGAAGGCTGATCACAGACACGCCAAACCCCAGCAGGGTGACAAAGCGAATCGGCTTGGTGGACAGAGACGTAATCCCCTCCATCGCGAAGGCCAGCATTTTCTTGAGCGGGTATTTGCTCTCCCCCGCGAAACGCTCCCCTCGCTCGTACGTGACGACGCCTGATGTATACCCGATCATCGGCACGATACCGCGCAGGAACAGATTTACCTCCTTGAACTGCGCCAGCCCCTCCAACGCCCGCTTCGACATCAAACGGTAATCCGCATGGTTGAACACCGTCTGTGCGCCGAGGCTGTTCATGACGCGGTAAAATCCCTCCGCCGTGAACCGCTTGAAAAACGTGTCCTTCTTGCGGGACGAGCGGACACCGTAGACGATGTCACATCCCGCGTAGTACTTGTCCACCATGGCATCGACCGCGTTGATATCATCCTGCAAATCAGCGTCCATGGAGATCACCATATCCGCGCGGTCCTTTGCCGTCATCAGCCCGGCGAGCAGCGCGTTCTGATGGCCGCGATTGCGCGAAAGATTTACGCCGGAAAACAGCGGGTCTTGCTCGTGCAGCTCACAGATGATCGGCCACGTATTGTCCGTTGACCCGTCGTTGACAAACATAACGCGGCTCTCCGGGCTGATCTTCCCCGCAGTGATCAGGGCTTCCATCTTCACCTTTAGTCTGCTTGCGGTTTCATGCAGCACTTCCTGCTCCTTGTAGCAAGGGATGACGATGTATAAAGTCGAACTTTCCATTTTCTCTTCTCCCTATTTTTCTTCTTTGCGCGCAAAGCAGCAAGGCACGCCTTCTTCCGGCAGACGCACATACTTCTGGGTTCAGCAGAACCCAGAAGTGCGGGGACGCAGAGCGCGCTCTGCGTCCCTATTTTGATGTCAAATGCGCCTGTTTGTCCCGTTTATCTTACCTTATGCCGCTCCGCTTGTCAACTCAAAAAGTCCTTCAGCTTCTTCGAGCGGGAGGGATGGCGGAGCTTGCGCAGCGCCTTGGCCTCGATCTGGCGGATGCGCTCACGGGTGACGTTGAACTCCTTGCCGACCTCCTCCAAGGTGCGCGTGCGGCCGTCCTCAATGCCGAAGCGCAGCTTGAGAACCTTCTCCTCGCGCGGCGTGAGCGTGGAAAGCACGTCCACGAGCTGTTCCTTGAGCAGCGTGAAGCTGGCGGCCTCACTGGGCTCACTGGCGGCCTCGTCGGGGATGAAGTCGCCGAGGTGGCTGTCCTCCTCCTCGCCGATGGGCGTCTCGAGGGAGACAGGCTCCTGCGCGATCTTCAGAATTTCCCGCACCTTATCCACGGGCATATTCATCTCCTCGCTGATCTCCTCCGCGCTGGGGTCGTGACCCAGCTCCTGCAAAAGCTGGCGGGAGACGCGGATGACCTTGTTGATCGTCTCGACCATGTGTACCGGAATGCGGATCGTCCGCGCCTGATCGGCAATCGCGCGGGTGATGGCCTGACGGATCCACCACGTCGCGTAGGTGGAGAACTTATAGCCCTTGGTGTAATCGAACTTCTCCACGGCCTTGATCAGCCCCAAATTGCCCTCCTGAATGAGATCGAGGAAGAGCATTCCGCGCCCGACGTACCGCTTGGCGATGGACACCACGAGGCGGAGGTTGGCCTCCGCCAGCTTCTGCTTGGCGCGCTCGCCGGCCTTGACCTGCTTTTTCAGCGCGGCCAGCTCGTCCTCGGGCAGCGTCTCATCGCTCTCCTCGGCCTGCGCGAGCTTCTCCTGCGCCTCCCGCCCGGCGGACATGACGGAGGCCAGTGCCACCTCCTGATCGGCGGTCAGCAGCGGCACCTTGCCGATCTCCTTGAGGTACATCCGCACCGGGTCGTCAAGGTTGAAGCTGTCCACCAGCGTGTTGGGATCGACCAGCTCCTCCTCTTCGATCTCCGCGATCTCCTCCAGCGCAGGCTCACCGCCCTCGATGGGCAGGTCGGACAAGAAGTCCTCCGCGCCGACCTCGATGCCCAGCGTCTCGAGGGAGTCGTAGACAGAGTCCATCTGCTCGCTCTCAAGGTCCATCTCATCCAGCACCTCGGACAGCTCGCCCGCGTCCAGCTTGCCCTTGCGCTTGCCCTTGATGAGCAGCTCCTTGAGCTTCTCATGCTTGGCCACCAGCGCGGCGGCGGGCAGCGAGGCCAGCACCTTCTCGTCCAGCACGCCCTTGGCGGACTTCCCCGGCGAGACCTCGGCCTCCGTCTCCGCCTCGGCCTTCACTTCACCCTCCGCCGTGTCTTGTGCCAGAAGCTGATCGGCCATCTTTTCCAGCTCCTCCGGGGTGTATTTCTCGTCACTCATGTTCGCTTTCCTCCGTAGCCTTTTTTATCTTTGTATATTTCCTGCGCCGCGACCAGCGGGTCTACCCCGCCGTAGCCGCTGCGCTTCATGTACTCCTCTTGGATAATCCGCACGTAACCCGCCAGCTCCTTTTCCGCGTTCGCGCCGGAGACGGGCTTTTGCAAAAGCGCGGTCAGGTGGCTCATCTCCTCCTGCGTCAGCACGGCGGAGAGCGTCGAAAACGTGCTGCCGCTGCCGCGCCGCCGCCACAGCTCCTCGTAGATATGCCCCAGCACCGGGGAGGAAAAGCTCTCTTTTTTCAGCGGAAAATCCTCCGGAAACAGCCCCTCGTCCTGCACCAGCAGCCGCAGCACACCCTCCTCGGCCATCGCGCTGCGCGGGTTGGCGTAGCGCATGGCGCGGTCGTCCGGCTGGAGCGTCGACACCGGGTTCAGATCGCGCTTGAGCTGCCGCCCTCGCGCCTGTGCGCGGAGCTTCCGCCCGGCGCGCTGCACCTCCTGCCGCAGTACATCCGGCGGCAGGCCCGCCAGCTCGGCGGCGCGGGTGGTGTAGATGTCCCGCTCAACGGCATTTTCCAGCTTGCAGAGGGCTTGGCTGACCTCGCGGGCGTAGTCCACACGCGCCCGGTCGTCCTTGAGGTCGTACCTCGCGGCAATCTCGGCGAGGCTGAACTCCGTGCCGTTGGCGCTGCCGGAGAGCAGCCGCTCGAAGGCGTCCCGCCCCTGATACTTAATGAAATCGTCCGCGTCCTGCTTGACGTAAGCCCCATCGACGAGCCGCTGCGGCAGCCGCAGCACACGGACGGTGAACTCGGTATTTTGCAGCAGCTCCAGCGCCCGGTCGGTGGCCATCGTCCCGGCCTTGTCGTTGTCGTAGCACAAGATCAGCTCCTTGGTGAAGCGGCTGAGCAGGCGTATCTGCTCCTGCGTCAGCGCCGTCCCCATCGAGGCGACAGCGTTGTCAAACCCCGCCTGATGGAGCGTGACCACATCCAAATTCCCCTCGCAGAGAATGATGTTCGGCCGCTTCGTCTTCTTGGCCAGATTCAGCCCGTAGAGGATGCGCCGCTTGCTGTACGCCACCGTCTCGGTGGTATTCATGTACTTCGGCTCGGAGTTGTCGATGACGCGGCTGCCGAACCCCACCACGTCGCCGCGCACGTCGATGACCGGAAGCATGAGGCGGTTTCGGAACTTGTCGTAGAGGTTGCCGTTCTTGCCCTTGGCCACCAGCCCCGCCGCGAGCAGCTCCTTTTTCGTAAAGCCCTGCGCGGTCATGGCGCGGATCAGCGCGTCCCACTGGTCGAGCGACGCACCCATCCCGAAGCGCACGGCCACGCCGCGCCGTATCTGCCGCCGATCGAGGTACGCCTGCACCGCCTTCCCCTGCTCGCCCTGTAACTGGTCATAGAACCAGCGGGCGGCAGCGCGGTTCAGCATCAGCACGCGGCGGCGGAGCTTGTCCGCCCCATCCTCGTCCCCGAGGTTCTCCGGCAGGGGCATATTCACCCGCTGCGCCAGACGCTGCACGGCCTCCGGGAAGCTCAAGCCCTCGATCTCCATGATGAAGTTGATGACCCCGCCGCCCTTTTTGCAGCCGAAGCAGTGGTAGATCTGCTTGTCCGGGGCGACGGAGAAGGAGGGCGTTTTTTCACCGTGGAACGGACACAGACCGAAGTAATTGCTGCCGTGCCGCGTCAGCGTGACGTAGCTCGAGACGACGTCCACAATATCATTGCGGGCGACCACCTCGTCCAAAAAGCTGTCGCTGAAGTGCATTTTCGTCCCTCCTCTCGTTCGGCTACACTACTATACCAAAAAAAATGGGGAAATCCTCTTTTTTCGAGAAAAAATTTTGCCCGATCGCGCATAGACTGATACGGACGCAAACCGCCCACACCGTCTATCCTGCTTGCAGCAGCAGGCTTTTCGGCGCGTTTTCTCGGAGGTAAATTTCTATGAAAAATAATATGAAACCGCGCGTTTTGCTCCGTGTTTTCGCGCTCGGAGTTGTCGCTGCGCTCTGTGCGGCGGTGCTGCTGTGGGCGCTGCGCGTGCGGTTTGACGACCCGCTGACGGCGTCGCTCACACCGATTTTCGGCAGTCCTTGGGAAATGGGGAAAAGCGCGTTTTTCCCGCTGCTGGCCGCTTCGCCGCTCATGTGGCGCGTAGGACGCGGCGGCAGCCGCAGCGGATTGTGCGCCATGGCAATCGCGGGAAGCCTTATGGCAACATGGTTTGCGCTCTTGGGCGTTTCACAGCCGCTTACCGCGCTGCTGGCCATCACGGCGGCGGCAATCCTCTACGCTGCGGTGCTGTACCGCCTCCGTGAGCGGGCGGAATGGTTCGCATCGGTACTCATTTTGACGGCCTTGTACCTCATTTTGACGCTCCTGCGCCCCGATGGCGTCCTCTTTTCGCCGCTCGAGCTGCCCGCGTCCGCGCTGCCATTTTAACTTGACAAATGATGGGGTGGGTTATATAATGACAAAGTTAATTCATCTGAAGGAGCATACCGCATGATCGTCCGCAGTGCCAAGTACACCTGTTGTTGTCAGTCCGCCTGTTGTGCGGGCTTGGTGTGCTGCGCCCGCAGGCGTCGTGCAGGCTCTCTTTGAGCGGTCGATGAGACTGCTTCGTCCCGTGTCATCAGGACGGCGGAGAGTGCAGGACGCACTCACCGCCGTTTTTTATTTGTATTCTATTCGGAGGAGATACCTATGACTTCCAACCCTGAAATCGCCCGCCTTATCGCGGAGAATATGTCCCATGCCGCCGTGCCGCTGTACGGAAAGCGGCTGCGTCTGCCCGACCGCGGCGCCATCATCGGCATTCTCAAGGAGCTGCGCCGCCTCTTCTTCCCCGCCTACTTCGGCGACCCGCAGCTCATGGCGCTGCCCGCCGAGAATTACGCCGCGCTGCTGCTGGAGCGCATCGAGAGCGCACTGTGCGCGCAGATCGCGCTGGCTCTGCCGGAGGAACAGGCTTTCGCCGCCGCCGCGCTGACCCACGAGATCTTGGAGCAGGTGCCGCGCATCCAACAGACGCTCCTGACCGACATCGAGGCGACCTTTGACGGCGACCCAGCCGCCGCCGACAAGGAGGAGATTATCTTCGCCTACCCAGGCCTGTTCGCCATCTTCGTCTACCGCGTGGCGCACGAGCTGTATCTGCGCCACATTCCGATGATTCCCCGCATGATGGCCGAGTACGCCCACAGCCGCACCGGGATCGACATCCACCCCGGCGCGCAGATCGGCCCGTGGTTCTTCATCGACCACGGCACGGGCATCGTCATCGGCGAGACGACCGTCATCGGCAGCCACGTCAAGCTCTATCAGGGCGTGACGCTGGGCGCACTCTCGCCCCGCGCAGGCCACGCCAGCCTCCCCGGCAAGCGTCACCCGACCGTGGGCGACTACGTCACCATCTATTCCGGCGCGTCCATTTTGGGCGGCGAGACGGTCATCGGCGAGCATTCCGTCATCGGCGGCAACGCCTTCCTCACCGGGTCGGTGGCCGACAATACGCGGGTCGTCATCACCGCGCCGGAGACGGTCTTCAAAAACGCATAAGCACACAAAAATCGACCCCTCCGACTTTGCCGGAGGGGTCGCTGTTCTATTCTTCAGCCGATGGTGATGTTGCCCTTGACGTAGCAGCCCTTTTCCATCGTGATGGTAGCGGACTGAATGTTGCCGATAACGTGGGCGCTCTTGCCCAGCGTCACGTCGCCGGAGCACTGGATGTCGCCGTTGATCGTGCCGCGACAGATAAGGCAGCCGACCACGAGATTGCCGGTGATGACCGAGCCCTCGCCGATGGTCATGGACTCGCTGACGGCGGCGTCGCCCTGCATGGACTTGCCGTTCAGCTCGAGCTGCTTGGCGGTGACGTTGCCGTGGTGATCGGCACGCAGCAGCACCGTCCCGGTGCTGATAATGTCGCCCTCAAACTTGCCGCAGATCTCCACGTTGCTGTCGGTCTTGAGCGTACCGCTCATCTCCGTGCCGGGCGCGATATACGTCGTGGCCACGGCGGGGACGGGACGGGCAGGCTCACCCTTGACCTCCGGCACGACGGGTCCGTCCTTCTGCGCCGGGGCGTTCTTTTTCCCATTCGGCTTGGCAACAGCGCCGGCGGAGGGGATGACCTCCTCGCCCTCGCCGATCTTCACGCCGAACAGCTCATAGGCAACGCGGTTGAAAATGTCGCCTTTTTTCAGTCTACCCATCTTCGTCATGTGGATCTACCCCTTTCTTCAGGCGGCGTAAGGCCACTCGTGTGAAGCACCGCCACGGTGCCAACATTCTATACCGTATTTTAACACGGCACGGGGGTAGAATGCAAGACCTTTGCATCAAACGACAGGAAAATTGCGAAAACGGTCGTTCCAAACGCCCGCAGTGCGTCGATGCTCAGTGGCGGGTGATGTTTTCCCAGTCCTCGTTTTCCTCGTAGAGCAGGTGGATGTCCTCCATATAGGGCGAGTCCATGGGGTTGGCGATGGGTGCAGCGGCCTTGTAGCGCTCCAAATTGCGGCGCGAACGCTCCGGCGGCTGCACCGTACCCGCTCCGGCGATACACCCGCCGGGACAGGCCATGCCCTCCAAGAGATAGCCGTTGTACTTCCCGGCGCGGGCGATACGCAACATCTGGCGGCACTCGTTCAGCCCCTCGGCGGAGACGGTCTTGACCTCCACCTCCGGGTACAGGCGGTGGATGACCTCCTCCACGGCCTTGGCCACGCCGCCTCCGGCGGCAAAGCCGACGCCGGGCGCGGACGCCTCATAGTGCGAGGGCAGGTCGGGGATCTTGGAAAAGTCGATGTCCTTGGCCTCGAACATCCCGCGCAGCTCCTCGAACGTAATGACGAAATCCACGTCACTGCGGACGGTGCGGCGGCTGGCCTCCAGCTTCTTGGCGGCGCACGGGCCGATGAACGCCACGCGGCAGTTGGGATCCTTCTTCTTTTGCAGCCGCGCCGTCAGCACCATCGGCGTCATCGTCATGGAGATATACGGCGCGAAGCCGGGGAACTCCTTCTTCGCCATCACCGACCACGCGGGGCAGCAGGAGGTACCCATGAACGGCTGCTTCTCCGGCACGACGCGGAGAAATTCCTCCGCCTCCTCCACGGCGCACAGGTCCGCGCCGATGGCGACCTCCTCCAAGGAGGCGAAGCCGAGCTGCTGCATGGCGGCCTTGATCTGACCGGGCGTCACATCGTCGCCGAACTGTCCCCAAAAGGCGGGCGCGATGACGGCCACGACCTTGTCGCCGCGGCGCAGGGCATGGATGAGCTGGAAGAGCTGCCCCTTGTCCACGATCGCCCCGAACGGGCAGTTGACAAGGCACATACCGCAGCTCACGCACTTGTCGTAGTCAATGCTGGCGCGGCCGTACTTGTCGCTCGTGATGGCGTTCATGCCGCACGCCTCTTGGCACGGGCGGGTGAACTTGATGATGGCGTGGTAGGAGCAGGCGTCGCGGCAGCGGCCGCACTTGACGCACTTGCTTTGGTCGATACAGGCACGGCCGGTACGGTCAATGTCGATGGCACTCTTGGGACAGGCGTTCTGACAGTGGCGCGAAAGGCAGCTCTGACAGGCGTCCGTGACCTGATAGTGCGTGGGCGCACAGGCGTTGCAGGCGTACTTGATGATATTGACCAGCGGTGGGTCGTAGTACTTCTCGGCGATTGCGCTCTCCTCCACACCCTCGGACAGCACGGAATGCTCCGCCACAGAGCGCAGCGGCAGCCCCATCGCCAAGCGGATACGCTCACCGACGATGGCGCGCTCCAGGAAGATGGAATTGCGGTGATTGCCGACCTCGCCCGGAACGATCTCATAGGGGAGCTGCTCCATGCGCCGATAGTCGCCGCCCTCATAGGCCAGCTTGGCCACCTCGGCGAATACACGCTTGCGCATATCGGCAACGGCGCACTTAAAATTTCTCATGGCTCGTGAACCCTCCAAATACGTGAATCTCTTCCAAGTAGTATATCAAGGGGAAACAGGAAAGGCAATATCGAAAGCCATAAAAATTTTTCATCAGGATGGGAATTTTTTATATAGAGCGCGTTTTGTTGTGTCTTTTGAAAATTCGGTGGAAAACAGCGGGCGGGGAAACCCCGCCCGCTGCGTGCATCTATTGTTGGTGCGATTGATTTTTCGCTCCGTTACATCTGCATCAATTCCGTCAACTCAGCCCGTCATGGAGTTGTCGCCGACGTCGGCGCCAAGGTCGCAGGTGTAGCACCAATACACCGAGTCGCCGTCCTCCAGCGCGTAGCGCGAGCAGCCGTAGTTGGGGAACCAGCCGTTGACGGAGTACATCCAGCCGGAAAGGCGACCCACGTCGAACTCGTAGAGGTTGTTGATGCCCTTGACGTAGGCGCTGTCATACATGGGCGTCCAGCTTGAGTCCATGTGAATGCCGTTGTTCTTGCAGACGCGCTGAAGCACGTCAAAGACGCTCTCACCCTCGCTGAACGTGACCGTCGTGGCGGGGAGAATGACGCCGTCCGCCGGGACGAGCGCACGCTTTTCCTCGGCGCACTGGTCCATGTTGTTCAGGATCGTCTCGCAGGTGATGGTGAAGGTGCAGGTGAGGCTCGTACTCGTGTCCACGGTGGCGTCCTCTGTGTTGACCGGGGCGGGCTTGCCCTCCGGCACGGGGTCGGTCTGGTACTTATCCTTGCCCGTGCCGGGGTCGATGACCTGTGTACCCGTGTTGGTCTTCGTGGAGGTGGACGCATCCGTTGTCGCGGTCGATGTCTCGGTCTGCGCGGAGGTGTCCGTTGTCTGCGTCGTCTCCTCCTGCTTCGTTTCCTCTGTCTTCTTCTCTTCGGCCTTCTTTTCCTCCTCCGCCTTCTTCTCGTCCTCGGTCTTCGTCTCGGTCTTGGAGGCGCCTGCCTTCGTGGTGGTCTGCGTGTCCGCGGCGGACTTGTCCGTAACCGTCTGCTCCTGCCGGGTGTCCTTTGCGGTGTCGGCGGTGCCTGCCGTCCTGCCGTCGCAGCCCACGCACGTCAGCAGCAGTGCCAACGCCAGTGCGGCGATCCACGCTTTCATGACTCTTTTCATATCCTTATGCCTTTCTGCCGTTTTTTCGTTCGTTACTATACCGTTTCGCCGCCGCGTTGTCAAGCTCACAGCCCGAGGTAGGGCAGCACAAGCGACACGGCCATCACGATCGCCAGCAGCAGGGCGATACACATGGCCACATAGCGCGTCCATTTCGGTCTCATAGCGTTTCCTCCTTCAGCTCAATGCGCCGTATCATTTTCTCCACCTTGCGCCGCGTCTGCATGACCTCGTGACCGCAGGTGAGGCAGCGCAGCTTGATGTCCATGCCGACGCGCAGCACCTGCCAGCGTTTGCCGCCGCAGGGATGTTCCTTTTTCAGCTCCAGAATGTCGTTCAGGTGTAGCTCCATCACTTGCCTCCCTTGATCTCGTCCCAGTAACGCTTGGCCGCCTGCTCCGTTTTGTTCGGACCGTAGGTGTAGTAGTGCTTCTCACCCAGCGTCTCCGGCAGGTACCGCTGCACGACGTAGTGGTCGGGGAAATTGTGCGGATACTGATAGCCCGCCGCCTTTTCCGCCCCGGCACTGTCGGCGTGGACGTTCTTCAGATGGCGCGGAATGTCGCCGACCGCGCCGTGCCGAATGTCGCCCATTGCCTTGTCAATGGCCATACACGCGCTGTTGGATTTCGGCGCGGTGGCCAGCATCAGCGCGGCCTCCGCCAAGGGCAGACGCGCCTCCGGCAAGCCGAGCTGGAGCGCCGTGTCCACACAGGCCTTCGTGATCGCCATGGCCTGCGGGTAGGCAAGGCCGACGTCCTCCGCCGCGACACACAGCAGCCGCCGGCAGGGGGAGATGAGGTCGCCCGCCACGAGCAGCCGCCCCAAGTAATAGACCGCCGCGTCCGGGTCGGAGCCGCGCAGGGACTTGTGCAGCGCGGAGAGCAGGTCGTAGTGGTCGTCGCCCTCGCGGTCGTAGCGCATGGCACTGTGCTGGCTGAGCTGCGCGGCATCGTCCGCGGTGACGTGCAGTACCCCGTCCCTCGGCTGCGCCGAGCGGCAGAGCAGCTCCACGGCGTTGACGGCCTTGCGCACGTCGCCGCCGCACCCGGCGGCCACCGAGCGCACCACGTCCTCCGTCCACGTAAAGGGCAGCGGACTGCGCTCACGCTCGATGCGCAGCGCACGCTCCACGGCGGGGACGGTCTCCTCCGCCGTCAGGGGCTTGAACTCGAAGACCGTGCAGCGCGAGAGCAGGGCGTTATAGACGTAGAAGTAGGGGTTCTCCGTCGTGGAGGCGATGAGCGTGAGCTTCCCGTTTTCGAGGCATTCCAGCAAGCTCTGCTGCTGCTTTTTGTTGAAATACTGGATCTCGTCCAAGTAGAGCAGCACCCCGTTGGCGCCGAGCATGGTGTCCACATCACCGATGACGTTCTTCACGTCCTGCAGCGACGCCGTTGTGGCGTTGAGGTAGTAGAGCTGCTTGTGCGCCCGCTTGGCAATGATGTTCGCCACGGTGGTCTTGCCCGTGCCGGACGGACCGTAGAAGATGAGGTTCGTGTCGGCGTCGTTCTCAATGAGGCGGCGCAGCAGTGCACCCTCGCCCAGCAGGTGACGCTGGCCGCAGACCTCGTCGAGTGTTTGGGGTCGTATTTCGTCTGCAAGGGGCTGCATCGCGCCACCTCCCTTCGTTCACGAGGGGTATTATAGCACGCATTGCCTTTTTGCGCAACATCTGTTACAATAAGCGCGAGGTGAGGCACATGAAAACAAAGGCGCAGGCCGCCGCCATCGTCGCGGCACTCAAGAAGCTGTACCCGCAGGCGGTCTGCTCGCTCGATTATAAAAAGGACTACGAGCTGCTCATCGCCGTGCGCTTGGCGGCGCAGTGTACCGACGCGCGGGTCAATCTCATCACGCCCGCGCTGTTTGCGCGCTACCCGACGCTGGAAGCCTTCGCCGAGGCGGACGTGGACGAGGTTGGGGAGTACGTCCGATCCTGCGGCTTTTGGCGCGCCAAGGCGCGGGACATCGTGGCCTCGGCGCAGATGCTGCTCACGCGCTTCGGCGGAAAAGTGCCGGACAATATGGACGACCTGCTCTCGCTGCCCGGCGTGGGGCGCAAGACCGCCAATTTAATGCTCGGCGACCTCTACGGAAAGGACGGCTACGTCTGCGACACCCACTGTATCCGCATCACCGGGCGGCTCGGTCTGACGGACGGCAGCAAGGACCCGCTCAAGGTGGAGCGGCAGCTTCGGCAGGTGCTTGCGCCGGAGGAGGCCAACGACTTCTGCCACCGCATGGTGCTGCACGGCCGCGCCGTCTGCACGGCGCGAAAGCCTGACTGCGCGGCGTGTCCGCTCTATGCGCTCTGTGACCGCGCGGGCGTTGCGGTGTGAAGCTTGCATAATTTCCCCGCCTGCGGTGATACTACCTCTGTACCTGCGGTACAGAAAAGAGGTATAGCTCATGGACAACACCAAGAACACCAAGCCCATCGACCTTGAGACACCGGAAGCCGCCGACGTCAAGAACGCCAAGGGCGGCAAATCCGCCAAGGACACGAAGGACGCCAAGCACGCAAAAAACGCCAAAAACTGCAAGTAACTACCCAAGCAAAACCGCAACGCGGGAGGCGAAGCCTCCCGCGTTATCGTTTTATAGGCGAATTATACTATTAAGTGCAACAGTTGAAAAATGGCAAAAGGCACAAATAAAAACTCCAACGGCCTCCTTCGCGAATTCTACCCAAAGGGGCGTAATCTGTCTCGTGTTGCTCCCGCCACACTAAAACGAAACCCGGCGCTCTTAAACGCCGGGCCTCGCAAAGTCTTAAATTTCCATTCCGCTCAAGAACTGTGGGGCTTCGAACTCAATGCTTGTTGCACTTAGTTTGACAATTCACTATCAAACGTTTTATCGCCTTCCGCCGCCGAAGCCGCCGCCGTGACCTCCGCCGAAGCCGCCGCCTCGACTGCCACCGCCGAAGCCACCTCCACGGCCACCGCCGAAGCCACCTCCACGGCCGCCGCCGAAGCCACCTCCACGGCCGCCGCCGAAGCCGCCGCCCATCGGTGGTCTGCCGCCGCCGTGAGGCGGACGCGGAGGCCGAGGTGCGCGGGGCGGGTGGGGACGACCCCAAAAGATGGGGTAGTACACGGGGCGCACCGCGCCGACCGCCCCTGCGCCGCAGCGGCGCTGATAGCGGCGGTAGCGCAGCGCGTCGAGCACCATCCACACGAGGAAGATGGCCACGATGAGCGCGAACACGCTGAAGAGGGACGTGCCGCCGGGCGAGGCGGCTGCGGGCGGGTCGGGCGCATACCATGCGCCGTCACTGCCATTCGAGGCGTTCAGCCCCGACTGCGCATAGAAGCTGTCCGCCTGCGCAAAGAACGCGGAGACGGCAGCGTCATAGTCGCCGCTGTAATAGAGGGCATCGATGGCCTGCGAGAGCGCGGTCTGCTCGGCGGTGGTCATGACGGCGTAGACATTCTCGCCGCAGTAGACCTCCCAGTTGCCGTTTTTCACCAGCAGCAGCACCATGTCGTTGCTGCCGAGTCCCCAGCGCTCGCCAAGGTTCGCGGCGTAGTCCTGCCCGTCCCAGCCCGTCAGGCTGTCGATGCTGGCCACGGCCACGAGGGCGTAGTACTGCTCGTCCCATGTTGTATTGTAACGGTTGATGAGCTGCTTCGTCTCGCTGCTCAGCAGCCCGGCCTCGTCGCATATCCAGCTTTGGTATTGGACATCCGGCAGTGCGGTGGGCTGATGCTCGATATAGTCCGCCTTTTTCTGCTGGCCGATGAAGACGGCGGCAGCGATGGCAAGCACCAGCACCACCATCGCAACGGCGCGTTTTTGAAAGAATTTCATAGCCTTCTCCCTTCTTTCAGGCGCTTTACGTCGGATGTCAGTCTAAGAAGCCCAGCAGGCCCATCGTGCCGAAGGTGACGTAGATGACGCACATGACGACCAGCACAATGGTGATGAGGGCGTACAGGCCGCTGCTTTTCTGCGTGTGCTTGTACTTTCGGATGTAGAACAGCGCGCCGCAGGCGAGGCCGAGCAGCAGCGAGGACAGGTGCGTGAGCATGGCACTTTCGGTGAAGACCGTCAGGCGCAGAATGAGCGTAATGACGACGGCGGCAAAGAGGACGATGAGCGTGATATTCAGCCAGCGGGGCAGCTTGACGCGCTCGTGCTTGCCCATTTTCTCTGACACCTTCTGCGCCATATACATCCCGGTCGCCGTGCCGCTGTAATTGGAGTTTTTCTTCTTGTGGTGGATGTTCTTGTTGGGGTTGCCCTTGGCCTTGCGGATGGCTTCCTCCTGATTGGCGTACTGGTTGATGTTCATCTTGTACTTGTTCTTTGCCATCGGTCATTCTCCTTCTGTCATTTGATGGGTAAGATAGCGGCGCAGCAGGTCGAGTGCGCGGTCGGCGGAGAGGGCGCGTATCTGTGCGCGGTCGCCCGTAAGCGACAGCGAGTCGACGAAAATGCCCTCCGGCGCGGCCAGTGCCGCGAAGACCGTCCCGACCGGGTTGCCTCGGTCGTCACCGTCCGGCCCGGCCAGCCCGGTGACGGACAGCGCGAGGTCGGCGCCCGTCAGCAGCCGCGCGCCCAGCGCCATTGCCCGTGCCACCGGGGCGGAGACAGCACCGCAGCGCTCCAAAAGAGTGGCCGGGACGTGCAGTACCTGTGATTTTACATGGTTGGTGTAGCTGACCACGCCGCCCAAAAACACCTGCGACGCGCCGGGAATATCCGTCAGCCGTTTGGCGATCAGTCCCCCGGTGCAGCTCTCCGCCGCGGCGAGCGTCAGCCCCTGCTCGCGGCAGAGACGGAGGACGACGGCCTCCGTTTTTTCTTCGGTCATGTCTTTCATAGGCTCAATACTCCGGCTTGACGCGGATCATCTCGCGCCCGGCCATCGCCCGTTGGCACAGTCCCTCCACGTCGAGCGCAGCCTCGTACTCGCGGGCTTCCTCCACGCTCGGCTTCGTCTTGGGGTGGCGCGGGGTGAAGACGGTGCAGCAGTCCTCGTAGGGGAGGATGGACGTGTCGAACGTGCCGATTTTGCGGGCGATCTTCACGATTTCCTCTTTATCGAGGCCGATGAGCGGCCGCAGCACGGGCATGGTGGTCACGTCCTCGCTGACGGCCAACGCCTGCATCGTCTGGCTGGCGACCTGCCCTAAATTCTCCCCGGTGACGAGCGCACGGCAGCGCAGCTCCAGCGCCAGCTCGTTGGCAAGGCGCATCATAAAGCGGCGCATGATGAGGGTGAAGTGATCCTCCGGGCATTTGCGGCGGATCTCCTCCTGAATTTCGGTAAACGGAATGATGAACACCGCCAAGCGGCCGCACCACGGCGTCAGCTCCTGCGCGAGCTTGAGGACCTTCTCCCGCGCCAGCTCGCTGGTGTAGGGCGGGGAGGCGAAGTGGATCATCTCAAGCTGAACGCCGCGCTTGGCGATCATGTAGCTCGACACGGGACTGTCGATCCCGCCGGAAAGCAGACTCACCGCGTGGCCGCCCATGCCGAGAGGCAGACCGCCTGCGGCACTCTCCGCCGGGCCGTGGACGTAGGCCGCGTCCTCACGCACCTCGACGAAGACCGTCAGCTCCGGGTGGTGGACATCGACCTTGAGGTGGGGAAAGGCGTCGTGCAGCGCGCCGCCCACCCACTGACTGAGCTGGATGCTGCCGAGCGGAAACGTCTTGTCCGCCCGCTTGCTCTCGACCTTGAAGGACTTGGCCTCGCGGAGCGCATCGGCGAGATACTGCTTCGCCGTCTCGAAAATGGCCTCCTTGGACTTCTCGCACGGCAGGGCGCGGGTGATGGCGATAATGCCGAACACCTGCTTGCAGGCGGCGTAGGCCCCGGCGATGTCGCACGTCTCTTCCGCCGGCTCCACGTAGATGGTGGACTGGCGAGAGTAGATTTTGAACTTGCCGAACCGCTGTGTGCGGCGGCGCAGGTTGCTCATGAGCTTCATTTCAAAGCTGCGGCGGTTCAGCCCCTTGAGGACGACCTCGCCCAGCTTGCACAGGATGATCTCGTGCATGGGTGGTTTTCTCTCCTTACTGTCGGAGCATATGGCTGCTCCTGTATTGTATGGCCTCGGCCAGATGGGCAGCGGAGATGTTCTCCGCGCCCTCCAAATCGGCGATGGTGCGCGCCATGCGCAGAATGCGGTCGTGGCTGCGCCCCGTGAGGCCGAGCCGCTCGAACGCGCCCTGCATAATCTTATCCCCCGCGTCGTCAAGCGCGCAGTACTGCCCGACCATCGCGGGTGTCATGTAGGCGTTGCAGGACACCTCCGTCCCCGCAAAACGCCGCTTTTGTATCTCGCGGGCGGCGTTGACGCGCTTGCGCACCGTCTCCGAGCTCTCCGGCGTTTCGCGGCGGCGCATGGCCTCGTACTCCACGGAGGGGACCTCGATGTGCATATCAATGCGGTCGAGCAGCGGGCCGGAAATGCGGCGCATATACTGCTCCACCTGACCCTCCGAGCAGGTGCAGCGTCCGCTGGGGTGGCCGTACCAGCCGCAGCGGCAGGGGTTCATGGCGCACACGAGCATGAAGCGGCTGGGCAGCGTCAGCGTTCCGGCGGCGCGGGTGATGGTGACAAACCCATCCTCCAGCGGTTGGCGCAGTGCCTCCAGCGCGTTTTTGTCAAACTCCGGCAGCTCGTCTAAAAACAGCACGCCGTTGTGCGCCAGCGATATTTCACCGGGGCGCGGGATACCGCCGCCGCCGGAGAGCGAGACGGTGGACGCCGTGTGGTGCGGGCTGCGGAACGGGCGCACGTCCACCAGCGGATGGCGCGGGTCGGTCATGCCCGCAACGGAGTAAATTTCCGTCGTTTGCAGCGCCTCGGCGCGTGTCATGTCCGGCAGGATGGAGGGGATACGCCGCGCCAGCATGGACTTTCCCGCGCCGGGCGACCCCATCAAAAGCACGTTGTGGCCGCCTGCGGCGGCGATCTCCAAGCCGCGCTTGACGTTCTCCTGTCCCATCACGTCGGCGAAGTCCGGCAGCGAACGCACCCGATGCTCCGGCATCCAGCGCGGCGCGGGCTGCATCTCCTGCTGCCCTGTCAGGTGCGCGATGAGCTGTCCCACCGTCTCCACGCCGTAGACCGTCAGGCCGTCGGCCAGCGTGGCCTCGGCGGCGTTGGCGGCGGGGACGAAGAGCGTCTTGAAGCCGAGCCGCGCCGCCGTCAGCGCCATCGGCAGCAGCCCCGTGACCGGGCGCAGCGCACCGCTCAGACTCAGCTCACCGAGGAACGCCGCGTCTCCCGGCAGCGGGCGGATAATCTCCGCCGCCGCCATGATGCCCAGCAGAATGGGCAGGTCGTAGACCGTCCCCTCCTTGCGAAGCCGCGCCGGGGCGAGGTTCACCGTGATACGGCTGACGGGGAACTTCGCGCCGCAGTTCTTCATCGCCGCGCGCACGCGCTCCCGCGATTCCTTCACCGCCGTGTCCGGCAGCCCCACCACGTCAAAGCCCGGCAGCCCGCCGGAGAGAAAGCATTCGACCGACACCTCGTAGCCGCTGATGCCCGTAAGCCCCAGCGAGCGCACCGTCACCATCATGCGCCGCACCTCCCCATACTATTTAACAGCATTATAGCGCATTTTCGCCGCCGTGTAAAGAACGGGCTTTTCCCGTTTCGCGGCGAAGTGCCACCGTGAACGCGATGCAAAGATTTCCTACGAACAGCGAACTATTTTCATGGAAAAGCCGCATATTTGTAACGCTTTCGTGAATTTCATGCCCAAACGCTTGCAAATCCGCCGCGTCGATGGTAAACTGAATTGTTATTGAAATTTAAACTGCGGCGGTGTGCCGTAAGCGGAGGGGCGGACGTATGGCGAAATTCAGTGTAAAAAAACCGCTGACTGTCTTTGTGACGGTGCTGGCGATCATCGTGCTGGGCGTGGTGGCGTATCTGAAGATGACGCCCGACCTGATGCCCAACATGGATTTCCCCTACGTCATCATCGTGACCACCGACCCCGGCGCAAGCCCTGAATCGGTCGAAGCCGACATCACCAAGCCGATGGAGCAGTCGATGGCGACCCTCGACCAGATCAAGGAGGTCACCTCGACGAGCCAGAACAGCGTCTCCATGGTCATGCTGGAATTTGAGGACGGCGTGAATATGGACACCGTCAGCGTGGACATCCAGCAGAAGATCTCCATGCTTCAGGGCGAATGGGATGACACGGTGGACGCGCCCTACGTGCTGAAGATCAACCCATCGGTGCTGCCCGTGATGGTCGCCGCCGTGTCGCAGGAGGGCAAGGACGTGTACGCTCTGAGCGACCTCGTGACGGACGAGCTGACGGCGAAGTTAGAGGGCATCAGCGGCGTGGCGAGCGTGGACGTCTCCGGCGCGGTGACGCGGGAGGCGCACGTCATTTTGGATCAGGCGAAGATGGACGCGCTCTCCGAGAAGCTGGCGGACGCGGTGAAGGCGCAGCTCCGAAAGGCGGAGAACAAGCTCATCGACGCACAGAAGGAGATTGAGGAGGGGAAGACCTCGCTCTCCGAGGCCAAGCAGGAGATCGCCGACGGCGTGGCCGGAGCGGCAGGGAAGACCGCGGACAAGGTGCGCGACGAGCTGCGCAGTGTGTATAAAAATTTGAAGGACACCGACCTGCGCGACATCGCGGGCAGCCTCATGACCGACCCGGACGGAACGCTGAGCGAGGTACAGAAAAGCCTCGAGAAGCTCAAGACCACGCTCGGTAAGCTGATGGACGACCTTAAGAGCGGAAAGACACGCGCGCAGGTGGAGGGAAGCGTCTCCAACCTCGTCTTGCAGCTCATGGACGGGCTGACCGAGCTGACGGCGGCGGAAATACAGCTCAGTGAGGCCGAGGCGCAGGTGGACAGCGGCTTGGAGCAGGTGCGAAGCGCCTACAAAAAGGTGGCTGAGCAGACCGACTTGGGCGGGCTGCTCTCCATCTCCACCGTCAGCGGCCTCCTGACGGCGCAGAATTTCTCCATGCCCGCGGGCTATATTGAGGACGAGAGCGGCGTGCAGTACATGGTGTCCGTGGGGCAGAAGATGGAGAGCAGCGAGGAGCTGTCGCAGATGATTCTCTTCGACCTCGGGCTGGACGGCTTCGACCCCATCCGCTTGGGCGACGTGGCTACCGTCGTCGTGACGGACAACGCCGATGCGCTGTACACGAAGCTGGACGGCGAGAACGGCATTCTCCTCTCCTTTACCAAGCAGTCGAACTACGCCACGGCGGAGGTCTCCGACAATATCAACGAACGCTTTGAAACGCTCGAGGCGCAGTACGAGGGGCTTTCCTTCGTGCCGCTGATGGATCAGGGCGACTATATCTACCTCATCGTGGAGACGATCATGTCGTCGCTTCTGTGGGGCGCGCTCTTCTCCGTGGTGGTGCTGTACCTTTTCCTGCGCGACTGGCGGCCGACGGTCATCACGCTCGTCTCCATCCCCGTGAGCGTTATCTTTGCCGTGGTGCTGATGTACTTCACGGGTGTGACCATCAACATGATCTCCCTGAGCGGCCTTGCCGTGGCGGTCGGTATGCTGGTGGACAACTCGGTGGTCGTCATCGAGAACATCTACCGCCTGCGCGCCAAGGGCGTGACCATCATTCAGGCGGCCGTCTCCGGTGCGGGGCAGGTCTTGGGCGCGGTGACGGCCTCCACGCTGACGACCGTCTGCGTCTTCGCGCCCATCGTCTTCGTCGAGGGGCTGACGCGCCAGCTCTTCACCGATCTCGCGCTGACCATCACCTACTCGCTGATGGCGAGTCTGCTCGTCTCACTGACGCTCGTCCCGGCCATGGCCGCCGGCATGCTGCGCAGTGACTTCACGCCCAAGCCGGGGCTTTTGGACAGGCTCTACCCCGCCTACCGCCGCTCCATTGAGTTCGCCCTCGACCACAAGGCCGGGGTGCTGCTCCTGTCGCTGACGCTGCTCGTCACGACCGGGTGGGGCGCGGTGAGCCGCGGCTTCACGTTCATGCCGGAGCTGGACATGAACAACCTCTCACTGACGATCACCATGCCCGAGAACACGACACGCGAGGAGGCAGTCGTCCTCGCCGATCAGGTCATGGAGCGTGTGATGACGGTCGAAAACGTCTCCGACGCGGGCTTCATGATGGGCGAGGGGACGATGGGCGGGCTGAACCTTGCCGGCGGCAGCGGGGAATACGATGTCTCCGGCTATATCACCATGCCGGAGGGAACGTTCGGCTCGGAGGCCGGGAAGGAGATCGAAGCGCTGTGCGCCGACCTTCCCTGTGAGGTCACGGCCAGCGGCGTGATGAGCAGCATGATGAGCTATATGACCGGGAGCGGCGTGTCGCTGACGGTCTACGGCAGCGACATGGAGGACTTGCAGGAGGCCGCCCGCGCCCTCGGTCAGCGTATCGCCAAGGCCGACGGTGTGGCCGAGGTGTCCGACGGACTGGAGGAGGCCGTCTCCGCGCTGCAGGTGGTCGTGGACAGAAACAAGGCCATGACCAAGGGCGTCACCGTGGCGCAGATCTATATGCAGGTGACCGCCGCGTTGAGCGACAGCACCGCCGTCTCCGAGGTGACGCTCGACGGCGAGGGGATGGAGATGATCGTGGACGCGGCGGAGGACAGCGTCCTCACGCGCGAAAAGCTGCTCGACCTGACCATCACGCCGGAGGGATCCATGTCCTCCGCTATGGGCAGCACCTCCGACCTCAGCCAGCTCACCGACGAGGACAGCGGCGACGAGGACACTTCCTTTAAGCTCGGCGAGGTCGCGGAGGTGAAGGAGACCGTCTCCCTCAGCAGCATCGCCCGCGACCAGCAGCGCAGGTGTCTCACCGTCACGGCGACGATCGCCGAGGGCTATAACGTCACGAAGGTCACCTCCGAGGTGCAGAAGCTCGTGGGCAGCTTGGAACTGCCGGAGAGCGTGACGGTGGAGTTCAACGGCGAAAACGAGCAGATCATGGAGGCCATGAAGCAGCTCATGCTGATGATGCTGCTCGGCGTGGTGCTGGTCTACCTCATCATGGTGGCACAGTTCCAGTCGCTCAAGTCCCCGTTTATCGTCATGTTTACCATCCCGCTGGCGTTCACCGGCGGCTTTATGGCGCTGCTTATCGCAGGCATCGAGGTGTCGGTGATCAGCCTGATCGGCTTTGTCATGCTCGTGGGCATCATCGTCAACAACGGTATCGTGCTGGTCGATTACATCAACCAGCAGCGGCTCTCCGGCATGGCGCGGCGCGAGGCCATCGTTGACGCGGGCGTGACCCGTCTGCGGCCGATTCTGATGACGAGTCTGACCACCATCCTCGGCCTCATCGTCACGGCGGTCGCCAAGAACGCCGGAACGGCCCTCATCCAGCCCATTGCCCTCGTGTGTATCGGCGGACTGCTCTACGCCACGCTGATGACGCTCTACGTTGTGCCGTGTATGTACGACCTCCTGAGCAAAAAGGAACTGCGCAAGGTCAACGAGGAAGAGCTGAAGCTGCTGGACATCTAACTCAACGCGTGACGAAGCGGGGAGACGCCTGCTTTATTATGCTCACGCAAAAGCGACCCCCTCCGGGGTCGCTTTTGAATTTTCACTTGACACCCTGCGGATTTGTGGTAGACTGTGTCAGAATATGATTTCTTAACGCGGAGGTAACGCCCTATGCTCGCATCCTTTCTGACCGTCGGCCAGCAGATCATCACACTTTACCTGCTGATGGTGGTGGGCTTCGTGCTGGGAAAGGCGAAGCTCGTCGATGAGCGCGGCTCGGCGACGATGAGCAGCGTGGTCATGTACGTGGCCTCGCCGTGTATGCTGCTGGTGGCGTTCCAGCGTCCGCTGGACACGGAGGATCTGCACGCCTTCGGGCTGGTGCTCGGCGTGTCACTGCTGCTGCACCTGATGTTCATCGCGGCGGCCTACCTCTTCGTCCGCGACGAAAAGCACACGCGGCAGGGTGCGCTGCGCTTCGCCACGGTGTTCTCCAACTCCGGCTTCATGGGCTACCCGCTCATGGCGGCACTGTTGGGCAGCATCGGCGTTTTTTACGGCTCGGCGTACAACATCATCTTCACGCTCTTTTCGTGGACGTGGGGCGTGTACGTTCTGACGAACGACCGCTCCCAGCTCCGACTGCGCCCGATGCTGCTCAACCCCGGCGTGATCAGCACCGTCCTCGCGCTGCTTTTCTACTTCGTGCAGCTCGAGCTGCCGGAGTTTTTGATGACCCCGGTGGAATATCTGTCCGACCTGAACACGCCGCTGCCGATGATCGTGGTGGGCTACCAGCTCAGCCACGCCGACTTCCGCGCGGCGCTCCGCGGCAGAGGGCCGCTCACGGTCATGGGGCTTCGGCTGGTGGCACTGCCGCTGGCCGCGCTGGCTGTCTGCCTCGCGCTGAACGTGCCGCACGACCTGACGATGGTCATGCTCATCGCGGCGAGCGCGCCTCCGGCGGCGCTGCTGTCCATGTTCTCGGCTAAGTTCGGGCGCGACACGGCGCTGGCCTCGTCCCTCGTGTCGGTGCAGACGGCGCTCTCTGCCCTGACTATGCCGCTCATGGTCGGACTGGCAAGCGCGTTGAGTTGAGCGGCAGAAAATACAAGTAAAAAAGGAAACCCACCCGGTCGGGTGGGTTTTTTGGAGCTTGTGGCCGGACTCGAACCGGCGACCTGCTCATTACGAGTGAGCTGCTCTACCAACTGAGCCACACAAGCAGGAACGAGTGGTAGTATACCACACCTTGCCCTCCACGTCAAGACTTTTTCCGCAAGCGCGGTAAAAGTATTGTAGTCCTACAGCGGCTCTTACTCCGTCATTTCAACTCCCCATTGCGCTGCGCGGCCAAATATGCTATGCTGAAAGGCGTGAAGGGAGGCGGCATGATGACGAATTTGTGGGAGCTGCTGGGGCTGCATCAAGGACTGACGGCGGTCATCGGCAGCGGCGGCAAGACGAGCCTGCTCTACGAGCTTGCGGAGGAGCTGCGCCCGCGCGGCACGGTGCTGCTTGCCACCACCACACACATCCTCCGACCGCCGCAGTACCCCTTCGCGGCCACGGCGCGGGACATGGCGGCACGGCTGGCGGAGGGCGGCGTCGCCTGCGTCGGCAGCTTCACGCCGGAGGGCAAGCTCACCGCGCCGGACTTTCCGGGCTGGGAGACGGCGGCGGATTTCGTGCTGGTCGAGGCGGACGGGTCAAAGCGGCTGCCCGCCAAGGCACACGAGACGTGGGAACCCGTCCTGCCGCCGCAGCGCACACGAACGGTCTGCGTGCTGGGTGCGTCCGCATTCGGCAAACCGATTGCGCAGGCCGCCCACCGCCCCGCGCTGTTCGCCGCCCGCGCGGGCGTGACGGAGGACGCGATACTCACCCCGGCGCTGGCCGCGCGGGTGCTGTTGGCCGAGGGCGGCTTCGACGTGCTGCTTGTCAATCAGGTGGACGACCCGGACTTTTCGCCCAACCTCACTGCGCCGCTTGCCGCTGCGCTTTCCTGCCCCATCGTTGTCGGATCGCTTCAAAATCGGCGGTGGAGACGGGTGCAATGACGATTCAACACGCCGCCTCACAAACGTTGATCGGGACGTGCGGTTCGTTTTCCCGCTTTTCCCGACAAAACTTCCGCATATTTCCTCATTTTTTCGGATATGCTATTGACAAGTGCGAAAAATGTGTTAATATAACGGATGACAAGTAAATACCTTATCAAGAGTGGCGGAGGGAACGGCCCGATGAAGCCACGGCAACCTGTTTTTTCAAGGTGCCAAATCCGACGAACGAATCGAAAGATGAGGAGAAGCAAGAAATTCAGCACTCTGTCGGTTCGACAGAGTGCTTTTTATTGCGTTTCCCGAACGAAAGGAGAAAATTATCATGGCAAAACGACTTTTTACCTCTGAATCCGTCACCGAAGGACATCCCGACAAGATTTGCGACCAAATCTCCGACGCGGTGCTGGACGCCATCTTGGAGAAGGACCCCGGCGGCCGTGTGGCCTGCGAGACATGCGCGTCCACGGGGCTGATCCACATCATGGGCGAGATCACCACGAGCTGCTACGTGGACATCCCCAAGATCGCCCGTCAGGTCGTGCTGGACATCGGCTACGACCGCTCGCAATACGGCTTCGACGGCAACACCTGCGCCGTCATCACCAACATCGATGAGCAGTCCGGCGATATTGCCCTCGGCGTGGACAAGAGCTACGAGGCCAAGGCCAAGGGCGACAGCGAGCTGGACAACGGCGCGGGCGATCAGGGCATGATGTTCGGCTACGCCTGCGACGAGACGCCGGAGCTGATGCCGCTGGCCATTTCCCTCTCGCACAAGATGGCCAAGCGTCTGACCGACGTGCGCAAGCAGGGCTTGGTCGATTACCTCCGCCCCGACGGCAAGACTCAAATTACCGTGGAATACGGCGAAAACGGCAAGCCCGTCCGCGTGGACACCGTCGTGCTGTCCACCCAGCATGGGCCTGAGGTGTCGCTCGAGCAGATTCGCAAGGACATGATTGAGCTGGTCATCAAGCCCACCGTCCCCGCTGCGCTGATGGACGCGGAGACGAAGATCTACGTCAACCCCACCGGCCGCTTCGTCAGCGGCGGCCCTGCCGCGGACACCGGGCTGACCGGGCGCAAGATCATCGTGGACACCTACGGCGGCAGCGCGCCGCACGGCGGCGGTGCGTTCTCTGGCAAGGACCCCACGAAGGTGGACCGCAGTGCCGCGTATGCCGCCCGCTGGGTGGCGAAGAACGTGGTCGCCGCCGGGCTTGCCACGAAGTGCCAGATCCAGCTTGCCTACGCCATCGGCGTGGCCAAGCCCGTCAGCGTGCTGGTGGAGACGTTCGGCACGGGCGCTGTCTCCGACAACGAGCTGGAAAAGGCCGTGGAGCAGGTCTTCGACCTGCGTCCCACCGCCATCATCCGCGACCTCGACCTGCGCAAGCCCATCTACCGTCAGTTGGCGGCCTACGGCCACATGGGTCGTGAGGAACTGGGCGTGGCGTGGGAGAAGACCGACCGCGTAGCTGCCCTCAAGGCCGCGCTGGGGAAATAAAACACAAGCGAGAATGTAAGCGCACCCGCCCTCCGGCAAGGCCGGAGGGCGGGTTCATTTTTTATTGCAAGCCCTTACCCCTCGCTCTGCTCGATCGTACCGCCGCCGAGGACGACGTCGCCGTCGTACAGCACGACGGCCTGACCGGCGGTGATGGCTCTCTGCGGCGCGTCGAAGACCACCCGCAGCCCGCCGCTTGGCAGGGGATAGGCGGTGCAGTCCGCCTCCGTTTGACTGTACCGCGTTTTGGCGGTGCAGCGCAGCGGGGACGGCGGCGTTTCGCCGCTGATCCAGTGGACGTTCCCGGCCGTGAGCGCGGCGGCATACAGCTCCGCATCGTCGCCCAGCACGATGGTATTGTCCGCGGCGTTCTTGCGCAGGACGTACACGTGCTTCCCGGCGGCGACACCCAGTCCCTTGCGCTGTCCGGTGGTGTAGCAGGGCAGCCCGCGATGCTGCCCCAGCACACGACCCGCCGTGTCCACGAAGCAGCCCGGCGTCAAAGTCACGCCCTCGCGCCGCAAAAAGCCGACGTAATCCCCGTCCGGCACGAAGCAGATATCCTGACTGTCGCCCTTGTCGGCGTTGGAAAGTCCCGCGCTTCGCGCCTGCTCGCGGATCGTCGGCTTGTCGTAGTCACCGACGGGCAGGAGGAGATGCCGGAGCTGGTGCTGCGTCAGTTGGTAGAGGACGTAGCTCTGGTCCTTGCGCCGTTCCCGACCGCGCAGGAGGCGGTAGCGCCCGCTCTCCGGGTCGATGTCCACGCGGGCGTAATGCCCGGTGGCGAGGTAGTCGTACCCCAGCGTCAACGCCCGCTCCAGCAGCGCGCCGAATTTCAGCTCCCGGTTGCAGTCGATGCACGGGTTCGGCGTCCGCCCGGCCACGTATTCGCTGACGAAATGCGCCATCACGCAGCGCCGGAATTTCTCCGTCTCGTTGAAGACGTAGAACCGCATTCCAAGCTGCATGGCGGCCTGACGTGCGTCCTCCGCGTCGTCGGCGGAGCAGCAGCGTCCGTCCTCGCCGCGGTACAGCTTGAGCATCGCGCCGTCGCACTCGTAGCCCTGCGCGACCAGCAGCGCGGCGGCGGCACTGCTGTCCACGCCGCCGGACATGGCGACCAGCACCCTCTTTTTCTCGTTCATGGCAGGTATCTCCGTATCGTTCTGCGCCGCATAAGGCAGGCTGCCGAAAAATTCCGACAGCCTGCGGCGCGTCAATCGTCCAAATTCTGCACGCGGAAAGCGTGGGGAGGCAGGGCATCCGCCAGCTCCAAAAGCGACGCCTGAAACCCTCCGGTGTAGTCCGTGCGCGGCATTTTAATCATCGTCTCGGAGCGGTCGTCCGGCAGCGCCAGCGTCACCTGCGTTCCCTCGTCCACCGTGCTGTTGAGCAGCAGCCGCCCGCCGTGGCGCTCGGCGATTCGCCGCGCCAGCGGCAGACCGAGTCCCAGCCCGTGCGGGAACTGCTCGATACGCAGCGGAGAGAGGTAGAGGCTGAAGACCTCCTGCATCCGCTCCGGCGGAATGCCGCAGCCGTCATCCGTCAGGCGGATCAGCACCTGCGTATCGATGCATTGAAGCGACAGCGTCACATGGCCGCCCGGCTCGGTGTATTTCAGCGCGTTATCCAAGAGCTGCCACATCGCGCGCCGCAGATAGAGCGGGTGTATCGCCGTCACGTGGCAGCGCAGTGCGCAGTCCAGCCGCAGCGCAACGCCGCGCACCTCAAAGAGCGGCTCAGCCTCCGCCACCAGCCCCTGAAGCCATGTCACGAGGTCAGTATCCTCGCGCTCCAGTTCCTCGTCCTCCGCCATCATCGGCGCAAGCTCCAGCTCGCAGCACATCCGCATCAGGCGGAACACGCCCTGCGTCATCCCCGCCGCGTTCGCGTCCAGCGCGGCGTCTCGGTCGCGCTTCTCTGCCGGGGCAAGATTTTCCAGCGCCGTATGGATGTTGGTCAGTGCAATTCGTATCTGCGTGGACAAATGCGGCATCAGCTCGTAGAGCAGCTTCTCGCCCTGTGTGGTTTCGTTCATAAAGATAACCTCCCCTTCGCGCACGTGCCGTTCTCAGCATTTCACCGATTCGGCGAAGTAACCCCGTTGTTTCTTTCCGTGCTGACCATATCATACCAAAAACTCGGCTCAAGTACAAGAGATTTGTCGTATTTCCGCGAAAAAGCGGAAGCCTTGCGGCTTCCGCTTTCAGTTATGCTTTGTTTGAGCGGGGATTACTCGTCGATCTCGATAACAACGCCGGAACCCACGGTGCGGCCACCCTCACGGATAGCGAAACGCAGACCGTTCTCGATGGCGATCGGGGTGATCAGCTCGACCTTCATATCGACGTTATCGCCGGGCATGCACATCTCGGTGCCTTCGGGCAGGGTGATGACGCCGGTCACGTCGGTGGTACGGAAGTAGAACTGGGGACGATAGTTGTTGAAGAAAGGCGTGTGACGGCCGCCCTCGTCCTTGGTCAGCACGTACACCTGACCGACGAACTTGGTGTGGGGATGAATGGAACCGGGCTTGGACAGGACCTGACCGCGCTCGATCTCGGTCTTGGCAACGCCGCGCAGCAGCGCGCCGATGTTGTCACCGGCCTCAGCGTAGTCAAGCAGCTTGTGGAACATCTCGATACCGGTAACGGTGGTCTCGCGCTTCTCATCGGACAGACCGACGATCTCGACCTTCTCGTTCAGGTTCAGCTTACCGCGCTCCACACGACCGGTAGCGACCGTACCACGGCCGGAGATGGTGAACACGTCCTCGACGGGCATCAGGAAGGGCATATCCTCCTTGCGGTCGGGGGTGGGGATCCAGCTGTCAACAGCGTCCATCAGCTCCTTGATGCAGGCATACTCGGGCGCGTTGGGGTCGGTGGACTCGGAGACCAGCGCGTTCAGCGCGCTGCCGCGGATGATGGGCGTATCGTCGCCGGGGAAGCCGTAGAAGTCAAGCAGCTCGCGGACTTCCATCTCGACCAGCTCCAGCAGCTCCTCATCATCGACCTGATCGCACTTGTTCAGGAAGACGAGGACGGAGGGGACGTTCACCTGACGAGCCAGCAGCAGATGCTCGCGGGTCTGCGCCATAGGACCGTCGGAAGCGGCGATGACGAGGATGGCACCGTCCATCTGAGCAGCGCCGGTGATCATGTTCTTGATATAGTCGGCGTGGCCCGGGCAGTCAACGTGCGCATAGTGACGCTTCTCGGTCTCGTACTCGACGTGGGCGGTGTTGATGGTGATACCGCGCTCACGCTCTTCGGGTGCCTTATCGATGGAGGAGTAATCGGTGTACTCCGCCTTGCCCTGCAATGCCAGATACTTGGTGATGGCGGCGGTCAGGGTGGTCTTACCATGGTCGATATGGCCGATGGTACCGATGTTAACATGGGGCTTGGTTCTCTCAAATTTCTGCTTAGCCATTTGAAATGATCCTCCTTAACATTTTGTATCGTTGTTGGGCCGCGTTAATCGTCTAACACGGTCATTTTACAGTATTTCCGGCGGAAAATCAATCGTAAATTACGGATTTAGAAATTTTCCTTCCCGGTACGCTTGTTGATGAGCTTCTCCTGAAGACTCTTGGGCAATTCGATATAGTGGCTGGGCTCCATCGTGTACTGACCGCGTCCCTGTGTGCGCGAGCGCAGGTCGGTAGCGTAGCCGAACATCTCGGCCAGCGGCACGAAGGCGTCGATCTGCTGTGCACCGGAGCGCATCTCGTAGCCCTGAATTTGGCCGCGGCGGCTGTTCAGATCACCGATGACGTCGCCCATATACTCGTCGGGGACGATGACACACACGCGCATGATCGGCTCAAGCAGCGTGGGGTCGGCCTTGCGCATAGCCTCCTTGAAGGCCATGGAGCCGGCGATCTTGAACGCCATTTCGGACGAGTCCACCTCGTGATAGGAGCCGTCGTAGAGCGTGACCTTCACATCCACCACAGGATACCCGGCCACCGTACCCGCGAGCATCGCGCCCTGAATACCGGCGTCGATGGCGGGGATATACTCCTTCGGGATGGCACCGCCCACGACCTTGTTGATGAACTCATAGCCCTTACCGGACTCGTTGGGTTCAACGTGGATCTTGACGTGGCCGTACTGACCCTTACCGCCGGACTGACGGGCATACTTGGTGTCCTGATCGACCGCCTTGCGGATCGTCTCCTTGTAGGCGACCTGCGGCGCGCCGACGTTGGCCTCGACCTTGAACTCGCGGAGCAGTCGATCCACGATGATCTCAAGGTGCAGCTCGCCCATACCGGCGATGATGGTCTGCCCCGTCTCCTCATCGGTGTAGGTGCGGAACGTAGGGTCTTCCTCGGCCAGCTTGGCCAGCGCGATGCCCATCTTCTCCTGTCCGGCTTTCGTCTTCGGCTCGATGGCCACGCGGATGACCGGCTCGGGGAACTCCATCGACTCGAGGATGATGGGGTGCTTCTCGTCGCAGAGCGTGTCGCCCGTGGTGGTGTTCTTCAGACCGACCATGGCGGCGATGTCGCCGGAGTAGACCGTCTCCAGATCCTCGCGGTGGTTTGCGTGCATTTGCAGCAGACGACCCACGCGCTCGCGCTTACCCTTGGTCGCGTTCATCACGGAAGAACCCGTGTTCAGCGTGCCGGAGTAAACGCGGAAGAAGCTCAGGCGGCCGACGTAGGGGTCGGTCATGATCTTGAACGCCAGCGCGGCAAACGGCTCTTCGTCGGCGGACTTGCGCTCCTCCTCCTCGTCGGTCTTGGGGTTGACGCCCTTGATGGCGGGAACGTCGGTGGGCGCGGGCATATAGTCCACGATGGCGTCGAGCAGCTTCTGCACGCCCTTGTTGCGGTAGGAGCTGCCGCAGACCACAGGCACCATCTCCACGGCGCAGGTGGCCTTGCGGATGGCGGCGCGAATCTTGGCGGTGGGGATCTCCTTGCCCTCCAAATACATCTCCATGATCTCGTCGTCGAACATGGAAACGGCATCTAAGAGCTTCTCGCGGTACTCGTTGGCAAGGTCTGCCATATCCTCGGGGATCGGCTCGACGCGCATATCCTTGCCCAACTGATCGTAGTAAATATCGGCATCCATCTCCACGAGGTCGATGATACCCTTGAAGGTATCCTCCTTCCCGATGGGGAGCTGGATGGGGACGGCGTTGGCCTTCAGGCGGTCATGCACCATGTCCAGCACGTGATAGAAATCCGCGCCGGTGATGTCCATCTTGTTGACGTAGATCATCCGGGGGACATGGTAGTGGTCGGCCTGACGCCAAACTGTCTCGGACTGAGGCTCCACACCGCCCTTGGCACACATAACGGTGACAGAACCGTCCAGTACGCGCAGAGAACGCTCCACCTCCACAGTGAAGTCCACGTGTCCCGGCGTGTCGATGATGTTGATCCGCGTCTGAGGGAACTGCTCCTTCGAACCCTTCCAGTAGCAGGTCGTCGCGGCGGAGGTGATGGTGATACCACGCTCCTGCTCCTGCTCCATCCAGTCCATCGTGGCCGTACCCTCGTGCGTCTCACCCAGCTTGTAGTTCACGCCGGTATAATACAGAATACGCTCTGTCGTCGTGGTCTTGCCTGCATCGATGTGTGCCATGATGCCGATATTTCTTGTGTTGTCCAGTGTAACCTTTCTCGGCATACCGTTCTCCTTCTTGTGTCGCCGGCAGAATTACCAGCGGAAATGGGCGAAAGCCTTGTTGGACTCCGCCATCTTGTGCGTATCCTCGCGCTTCTTCACGGCCGCGCCGGTGTTGTTGGCGGCGTCCATGATCTCTCCGGCCAAACGCTCGGCCATCGTGCGCTCGCCGCGGGCGCGGGAGTAGGTCGTCAGCCAGCGCAGACCGAGGGTCTGACGGCGGGCGGGACGAACCTCCATAGGCACCTGATAGGTCGCGCCGCCGACGCGGCGTGCCTTGACCTCAAGGCTGGGCATGATATTCTCCATCGCCTGAGTGAAAACCTCCAAGGGATCCTTCTCGGTCTTCTCCTTGATGATGTCAAAAGCACCGTAGACGACCTTCTGGGCGACGCCCTTTTTACCATCCAACATAATGCTGTTGACCAGCTTTGTCACCAGCACGGAGTTGAACATAGGATCGGGCAAGATCTCTCTTTTGGGAACATTACCTCTTCTGGGCACTATGCTTCCCTCCTTCATAAAAATATGATTTCACAGGTACTCAACAGCCTGCGTGGGCTGTTGTACGGCCTGCCAAAGAGGTATTTATATCATATGGAATATAAGAAACCTTTTCGGCAAAGCTCATGATGCAAGTCTTACTTGCTCTTGGGGCGCTTTGCGCCGTACTTGGAGCGAGCCTGCATACGGCCGGACACACCCTGCGTATCCAGCGTACCACGGATGATGTGGTAACGGACGCCGGGGAGGTCCTTGACACGGCCGCCGCGGATCATCACGACGGAGTGCTCCTGCAGGGAGTGACCCACACCGGGAATGTAGGCGGTGACCTCGTAGCCGTTCGTCAGACGCACACGAGCGATCTTACGCAGAGCGGAGTTCGGCTTCTTGGGGGTCGCGGTTCTCACGGCCGTGCAGACGCCGCGCTTTTGGGGAGAGCTGAGGTCAGTCTCCTTGTTCTTCAGCGTGTTCAGACCCTTCTGCATCGCGGGAGAGTTGGACTTGTAGGTGCTCTTCTTGCGCCCTTGCTTGACAAGCTGATTAAAAGTAGGCATTTGGTTTCTCCTTTCTTCAAAAATCGGCGGGAGGATAGCCTCCCTCTATTTTCCACGGGTCAAGCGAAGCTTATACCCGCCGGAAACGATGTAATTCCGCGTCCAAAAGTGCCACGGCGGCGGCAGGCACGGCGATGCCGCACGCCCGGCCGAGCTGCTGCATGGTCAGCGTCTCGTCCGCCGTCAGCCCCTGCGAGGCGCACAGCTCCCGCAGCGGGAGGGTGAGGCGCGGCTCGGCGTCGCACGCCAGATAGACACGCCGGGCGGTGTGCTGTGTCAGGGCGCGGCGCACCTGCTTGATGCCCACGACCTTGTCCCTGCCTGTCATCTCGACGGCCACGCCCTGCTGCCCCCCTGTCCGCACACGGCCGAAGCATCACGCACGACCCAAAAAGCCGAGCGCGAACCGCAGCCCCGTGAACGCATAACAAAACCTCGCGGATAACCCCGCGTAATTCGAGATTATAGCATATCACTCCCCCATCGTCAAGAGAAATTCTCTTGAAATTCCGCGCCGATTAAAAAATAACAGGAAAATCCTGAATTTTTCTTGCTTTCTCATGGGATTTGCGCTATAATGCTCTGCGTACATTTACGATGAGAGGTTGTCAACACTATGACCCATCCCTATAAGACCCGGGAGGGCGGCGCAACAGTGACGGTCTTCGTCCCATACGACTGTCAGAATAACTGTCCCTTCTGCATCAACAAAAAGGAATACGCGGACTGCTCGGGCTTCAGTCTTGAGAAGATCGTGGAAAGCATCCGCACGATGGACGCCATCACCCCGCGCTGCGACTTTGTTTTCACCGGCGGCGAGCCGCTGGCCGACCTGAACGCCTTGCAGCAGATGCTGGACGCCATCCCCACCACGCACAAGGTCTATATCAACACGACCTTCCCCACGCAGAGCCACACCTCTTTCGAGGAAATGCTGGCCTTTACGGAGAAAAACCGTGAAAAGATCACCTGCATGAACATCTCCCGCCACCTGCAGCACTACGTGGAGGAGAGTCCCGACGAGGTGCTGGGGCGCATCGCCTGTCCCACGCGCATCAACTGCGTGCTGTATAAGAACTACCCGGTGGGGAAGCTGACGGCCTACGTGGAGCGCTTCCTGCCCTACCGCATCCCCATCCAGTTCCGCTACGACTACACGGAGACGACCCCGGAGAACCTCTACGAGCAGGACAACGACCGCATTTTGCAGGATCTCAAGCGGCTATTCACCTACAAGGGGCTGGACGGCTGCCGGATGCGCAACGGTTTCCACTTCGAATACAAGGGGCTGCACATGACATACCACAAGACGCTGCCCTATTCCACCATCGTCGAAAAAGGGGACGACGGCGTGACCTACGACATCCTCTACGACATCCTCATCAAGCAAAACGGCGAGCTCCACAGCGACTGGACGGGCGTGAAGCTCGACGTGGACGCCTACCGCCACGTAACGTTTGAACCCTACGATTTGCACGTGATCAATGGAATGGTCACGTTTTGACGAAATTTTATGAGCCTTGATAAAAGCATCGGCACCGCGAGGCGGTGCCGATGCTTTTTGTGTTGCCCATTCTCCGCCCACCATTCCGTCCTTGACATTTAGAAAATGCGGGCATATGATTGAGTATAAGAAATTCTTATGAGCGATGGACAAAGGAGGCGCCTATGGATGTGCAAAAGCTGATGACGTTGGCGGCCATCGTGGAGGCCGGGAGCATGACGCGTGCGGCGGAGCATTTGGGCTATTCGCAGGCCGGGCTGACGTATATGATGAACAGCTTGGAGGATGAGATTGGGCTGTGTCTGCTCGAGCGCAGTCACAGTGGTGTGCGGTTGAGCGAGAACGGGCGGCAGCTCATGCCGGAAATTCGCAGATTTCTGCGCAGCTACGAGACACTGGAGGCGGCCATCCGCACCTGCAAGCACTCGCAGAGCAGCACACTGCGGATCGCGGCGCTGGACACCGTCTCCCGCCGCTGGCTGCCGGAGGCGGTGGCGCGGCTGCGCGAGAAGTACCCGGAGCTGCGCGTGAGCATCGTCTCCGAGTCGCCGCAGACCATCAACGGCTGGCTCAAGGACGGGAGCGTCGAGATTGCCGTGACCGACCGCGCGTGGACGAGCAAGGATTTGGCGTGGGTCAGCGTGTTCAAGGACCCGTTTCGCGGCGTTTTCCCCGGCGGAATCGTTTTGGGCAGCGCCGTCCCGCTCGAGCGGTTCAGCGGGGAGGCCGTCATCGTGCCGGACTATCGGCAGAACGTGGACGTGCTGCAAATGTTCCAAAAGCACCGCATTGACGTCAGCTACACCGATGACCGCATGGGCAATCGCTCCGTGCTGGCGGCGGTGGCCGCCGGGCTGGGCGTGACCATCATGCCGCAGCTGGAGCTGGACTACTACGCCGCGCCGAACGTGACCGCCCTGCCCTTGGAGCCGCCGCAGTTCCGCGAGCTGGGCGTGGCTCTGCCGCGCGGCGCGCGGCAGATGGCCGTGACGCAGGATTTTATCCGCTTTCTCAAGCAGACGATCCGAAAAACGGAGGCGCAAAACGCCGGGGCAGGAGAGTAAGAACTTACGCCTCGCTACACCCCTCGCGCAGTGCCTCCTCCAGCTTCGCGAGTGCCTTTTTCTCCAAACGGGAGACGTAGGAGCGCGAGATGTGGTAGGCGGCGGCGACCTGCCGCTGCGTCTGCGGCAGACGGCCGTCCAACCCGTAGCGGCGGCGGAGAATGTCCGCCTCGCGCGCCGTCAGACGCTCATCGATGAGGCGGCGCAGGAGCAGCCGATCCTCCTTATCCTGAAGCTGCTCGAGCATCGTGTCCTCCTCGCCCACCACGTCGGCAAGGCAGAGCGCGTCGCCCTCCGTCCCCGTGTCCAGCGCCTCGTTGAGCGAAATTTCACCTTGCAGCTTCCGCTGCGCACGGAAGTACATGAGGATTTCATTCTCAATGCATCTTGAAGCATACGTCGTGAGCTTGATTTTCCGGTCAGGCCGGAAGGTGTTGACGGCTTTGATGAGGCCGATCGTGCCGATGGAAATCAAATCCTCCTGCTCGGCGGCGTGGGTGTAGTATTTCTTGAAGATGTAGTCTTGAAGGCTAATTTGCCCCGTTCATAATGGGCTGAAGCCGTTTGCCCCAGCCGCAAATAGAGTTCCAAATGAATATGTTTGTCATCACTGTCCTCGCATACCACAGCGTGGTCGAGGATCGTGGCGACCACTTCTGATTGAATCGGCTCCTTGCAGTTCAGATCTGACCATAGTGCCTTTTCCAGCGCAGCCGCATCCGTGGCTGCGCTTTGCTTTTGCTGCTCCTGCTGCTGTAAGGAGATCGTTTGTGCTTGCAGCGTGGTGATCTGTTCATTGAAGCGGCTATTCCGCTTTTTGAACTCCTGCATGGTAATGGCGTCGGCCATACTCAGCTCCAATAACTTGTCCTTCTTGTCCTCCAGCTGCTGTATCTGCGCTTGCAGTCGGGCGATCTCTTTGGAGTGGTCTTCCTTCTTCTGTGTATTTGTAACGGAATCCAGCACCATGCGGATAATCTGTCTTTGGTGCTTTACCAGCTTCTGAAACTGCTCTGCCAAAATAGTATCCAGCTCCGTGGTGCGAATGGTAGGCAGGTCGCAGCCAGCTTTCCCGTGTTCACGGTACATCTTACATTTCCAAAACTCCGTTTCTCCCTCCTGTGTTTTGAAGGATTGCCGGTGAAAGGACGTTCCATGTTTTCCGCAGATGATCTTGCCGCTGTAGGGATACCGGCTCTGATACCCTACGCCATAGGCTTTCGAACGGGCGCTCCTTTGCTTAAAAAGGGCGTTAGCCTTATCCCATATTTCTTCCGATACGATAGCCGGAATATTTGGGTCGGGATAGGACACCCACTCGTTTTCATCGAGGAACACCGTCTTTTTCTTGCGGTAGTCCAAGGATTGGGTCTTGTTGCCGCAATACCAGCCCTTATATTTGGGGTTTTGCAGGATATGGCCGATGGTGCCTGTGTTGAAAGCGTTGCCCTGCAAGCTGGTATAGCCGCGACGGGTAAGCTCCTGAGACAAGCTGCGCAGACCATATTGACCGGTGGCATAGAGTTCAAATATCTGCTTTACTACCTCTGCCTGCTCCGGAACGATCGTCAGCTTGCAATCCTTTTTATCATAGCCCCACAAACGATTGTTGCCCAGCACACGACCGTTCTTGATCGATTGGCGAAAGCCGAATTTCAACCGCTCCGAGAGCTTGCGTACCTCGTCCTGCGCCACACCGGCCATGACCACCAGCCGGAACTCGCTGTCGCCATCCAGTGTGTTGATGTTGTCATTCTGGAATAGAACGCCCACATTGTTCTCCAACAGTTCCTGCGTATACTGGATGCTGTCCAGCGTATTGCGGGAAAAGCGGGAGATCTCCTTCGTGATGATAAAGTCAAACATTCCCCTCTGAGCGTCTGCGATCATCCGCAGGAAGCTGTCCCGCTTGTAGGTGCTGGTGCCGGAAATGCCCTCGTCTATGTATCCGGGGATATATGTCCAGTTGGGATTTTTCTGAATAAACTCTGTGTAGTATTGAATTTGGTTTTCCAAGCTGCCCTGCTGCTCCACCTTCTCGGTAGAGACGCGGGCATAGAAGGTTACGCGCAGCGGCAGGTCATAAATCGACTTCCCCAGCCGCATCTGCTCTCTCAACCATCGAACTGTCATCATGGGTATCGGCCTCCTCAACCATTATTTCTTCCATAGCTTCAGTATCAGAGGTAAATCGGCATTTGTCAAAAAAACGGGAGTTGCAGGCAGAAACATATGTCTCTTCCGAAATCAACTCCCGCTTCCATAGACGTTTCAACAAAACCAAGGCAATATCACGATCAACTTCTGTCATAGGCAACTCCTCCTTTTTCAGAATATGTGGGGATCAGGGCGATATGCGTAAGGATAAGCAAGCAATAACGCACTTCCCAAAGTGCGCTTTTGCTTACCCACACTTTTACAGTCGTAAAATTCGCAAGCAGAACAGGCGGCTGGTGGCTGCCAGCCTCACGGGAATCTCACCCCGGCCCATAAAGCGACCGAAAAGGTCAAGGTTGATATTTACTTCACAGCCGTTGGGCTATTCTCTCTCCCTGCGGGAAAAGAGATGCTGGCGGCAATGGAGGAGCTCCGCCAAAACCCGCAGCAGTTCAAATTTTCTGCATGAAGCAGAACACGGTGCAGCCCCTTTTCAGAGGCTGCACCGTATCCCACATAAAAACTTCGTTATCCACCCGTGTCTAACGGATGGTGTTTTCTTTTGTGATTGCCCACAGGTTTTGTTGTCAGTGAATCAGTGCTTCTTGTCTTGTTTCTCCGGTGACGTAGCCGCGCCTTCCAGCAGTTCTGTCACGACCTGATTGAGCTGTGCTGCATTCTTTGGGGAGATAACCGGCGTGTCTGACTGAGACTCAATGTCTTTTCTTGTCCGACCAGCAACCTGACCACCGGCTTTTGCAACTTCCAGGTTCTCTTGAAAAGTCGTAGGCTTTCGATCTTTTGAAAATTGCGTTGTAGTCGCCTCTGCCAGCATATTCAGCACCAATTCCAGCGTGGTCATGTTGTCGCGGAGGTTTTCTTTCGTCAGCCCCTTGAGGTTTTTATATTGCCGTGTGGACATTCCTGACCATGCACGGGAAATCTCGTCGGTAAGTATTGCGTACTCTACACCTTTCTGTACGCCGCGGGCATCCCACTCGTCCGTCAGCTCCTTGCGGACTTGGATGGCTTGCAGCCGCTGATTGATCCACTCGCGGGTATAGCCTTTCTTGAGGTATGTCTCCAATGCCCGTTCAATGGTCAGCTCCGGGTCGATGGTTTCCTCGATGCGCTCCCGACCGACCTGCGCCAGCCACAGCTTAAACGGCTCGGCTTTGGGCGACGGGATAGACTGGATGATGCGGAGAAGCTGCTCGGTATCGGCCACATCGGTCAGACGCTTTTTGCCATCTGAGGCGGTCATTTTCAACTGGTTACAAGATGTAACCGTTTCATTACCTTCATCCTTAAGCCGCTTCTTGGTAACTTTCCAGTAGTTGCGTGCGGCTTGATAATCAGACTGCTCAGTCAGCACAGAAATTACGTCGACAACAGAAAAGTACCATTCTTCCTTTTCCTCGTCCCACGCGGTGCGGATACGCTTGTCTTCGAATAGCTGGATTTTGTCGTTCTGCGGCATGATCGAACCTCCACATTGTCATTTATTTTTTGGTTTGTGATCTTTCATTTCCGGAATCGCGCCTCCTGCGATTGCCCACAGATACAGGCTTGCCACGCTGCAATAGGGACTGAAGCGGCGGCAATATTTCTCAAATAGCCGAGGAAAACAGGTCTGTATTTACGGTACGGTCAATATGTCCGATGCGGTCGATCGCCTTGCAAAGCTGCTTGTCCCTCTGCCGCAGATAGGAAATTTCAGTCTCGCCATATGTAAAATACATCTCCGCCGTCTTCCGTTCTCTTTGTATTTCGAGATCATTATATCGCAGTTTTTCTTGTGAAGCAAGCATTTGCCCGTGTGCCGGAACAAGAAGATCCTGACATTTATCGGCGGATTAAATCCTCTCTTTTCTCGATCCCGCTTTTCAGCCGCACCAATATTTCATCTTTGGACAATATCCTGACCGACTCTACCAGTGCGCGGATGTGGTGTTCGTCCCATTCAGTAATGGCGGTATCGGCCTGCTCCATTATATCGGCGGCCTCCTCCATGTGGCTGGCCAATTCGGTATCTTCTGCCTGCTGTTGTTCCAGTTCGACACGTTTAGCCTTCAGTTCTGCCTGCTGGGCAAGAATGGCCTTGAAGCGTTCGATGTAGTCGGCATTATTGCCGGAGGCCACAGTGATGAAGGCGGTATCAAATTCTTGTGCCAGCGTTTCCAGTTGGTGGTCGATATCCGCGATGGTAAGTTCTCCGCTTCGGCTGGGATGTATCACCCCCTGTAGATTTTCCGTGACCTGCCGCACCAGTGCGGGCTTGTCCGACATTATGCTGTTGATAGCCCGCAGGATGGCCTGCTGGAGCTGCTGCTCGTCCACGGCAGGTGAATCGTGGCAATACTTCTTGCCGTAGTCAAAGCGGCTGATGCAGCGCCAGACGATGTGCTTCTTTCCCCTGTTGACCCATGTGCAGCGGCGGTACAGTGTGCCGCATTCGCCGCAGATGAGCCGATGGGCAGATCCTTGTCTCCCATCAGCTCGCAGGTGTGGAGTATCAGGTCGGTGGCGTCCTTGCTCTGCCGTGCGCTCTAGGTACCGGCGATCTCGTCGCTGGTAAATGCATCTACCCACTGGCGGCGGAACACCGCGTGCCGGTCAAAGCCGGTCAGCGTATAGGATACGTCCTCCTGATACCCGATACCGTTGCCGCCGTTCTCCGGCTCACGGTCGATGGCGTTGCCGGTGATGCAGAAGACCTGCTCTCCCACAAGGGGTACATTGTTGCCGCCCGCGCTGGCTCCCGCACCGGCGGAGAATCCTGCCACAAACGTCTGCATCTGCAAGTTGGAGGTAGCCATCAGCGCACCCGCGGTACTGCCTAGGTCGATGCCCTCGTTCCGCTGGTTGATATGGTATGCCTTGATGAACCCCAGCTGCGCCAGTGTCATCAGGTCTATCATTCAAAGCCGTTTCCTTGACATTCCCGCGTCCACTGGAATACTCCACGCCGCA
>CAVGSO010000012.1:0-36057 GCA_963631875.1 Firmicutes bacterium CAG:341
TAAGGTCATTATAGCATATTTGCCTCGTTTGTCACGCGATTTTCGGAAGATTTTTGCTTTTCGTCGCCTTGCATATTTTTCACGGGGCATATTTGGCAATTCTGACGAGGATTGTTGGGGAAAACGGGGGTATGGGCGCGGCGGGGCGTCGAGGACGCCGCCCCCTACGAACATTCATCGGTGCGCAACAAGGGGCGGACAAGTCGTCCGCCCCTGCAATGTGAATTATGCTGCCTGTTTCCTGCTTATGCCTTGCCGGCGCAGCCGAGGACGTCGATGAGCTTGTGGCGCACCAGCTCCTTGATGTTGGCGCGGGCGGGCTTGAGGTACTCGCGGGGGTCAAACTTATCGGGATGCTCGTCCATGAACTGACGAATCGTGCCTGTCATGGCAAGGCGCAGATCGGAGTCGATGTTGATCTTGCAGACGGAGAGCTTTGCCGCCTGACGGAGCTGCTCCTCCGGCACGCCGATGGCGTTGGGCATCTTGCCGCCGTGTTCGTTGATCATCTTCACGTACTCCTGCGGGACGGAGGACGAGCCGTGCAGCACGATGGGGAAGCCGGGCAGACGCTTACTGACCTCCTCCAGCACGTCGAAGCGCAGGGGAGGCGGCACAAGGACGCCCTTTTCGTTGACGGTGCACTGCTCGGGCTTGAACTTATACGCGCCGTGGCTCGTGCCGATGGCGATGGCCAGCGAGTCGCACCCGGTCTTGGACACGAACTCCTCCACCTCCTCGGGGCGGGTGTAGGACGCAGCGTGGTCGGCGACCTTGACCTCGTCCTCGATGCCCGCCAGCGTACCCAGCTCGGCCTCGACGACAACACCGTGGTCATGGGCGTACTCGACGACCTTCTTTGTGATTTCGATGTTCTCCGCGAAGGGCTTGGAGGATGCGTCGATCATGACGGAGGTAAAGCCGCCGTCAATGCAGCTCTTGCACGTCTCAAAATCCGGGCCGTGGTCGAGGTGCAGCACGATGGGAATATCGGGGCAGCAGGCCACCGCAGCCTCCACGAGCTTGACGAGGTACGTGTGGTTGGCGTAGGCGCGTGCGCCCTTGCTGACCTGAAGGATGACAGGAGCGTGTTCCTCCTGACAAGCCTCGGTAATGCCCTGTACGATCTCCATGTTGTTGACGTTGAACGCGCCGATGGCATAGCCGCCGCTGTATGCCTTGGCAAACATTTCCTTGGATGTAACCAGTGCCATAATGAAGTCTCCTTTATCATCATAGTGTGCAAACTCGCACCTGTTGTATGGAATGTTCCTATTGTATCATATTTTTTTGTTTTTGCAAGCATAAACTGTTTACATTCGGTATTCTGCATGGTAAAATATCCGAGGTAACCGAAAAATCCATTTTATTGGAGGTATTTTATTATGAACGAGTTGCGCGGTGCGTGTATTATCGGCCAGTCCGGCGGCCCTACGTCCGTCATCAACGCCAGTGCCTACGGTGTCATCGACACGGCACTCAAGTCCGGCGCGATCACGCAGGTGCTGGGTGCGGAGCATGGCATCATGGGCGTTTTGAACGATCGTCTCTTTGACATGGGGCAGGAGGACCCCGAGGAGCTGCGGCTGCTGAAGTATACGCCCTCCTCCGCCCTCGGCTCATGCCGCTACAAGATCGCCGACCCCGAGGTGGACGACACGGACTATAAGCGCATTTTGGAGGTCTTCAAGAAGCACAACGTGCGCTACTTCTTCTACAACGGCGGCAATGACTCGATGGACACCTGCAACAAAATCAGCCGCTATATGCAGTCCGTGGGCTACGAGTGCCGCGTGATGGGCGTCCCCAAGACCATCGACAACGACCTCTTCGGCACGGACCACTGCCCCGGCTACGCCTCCGCCGCCAAGTACATCGCCACGTCCATCATGGAGGTGTATCAGGACGCGCACGTGTACGACAAGGGCATGATCGTCGTGATTGAGATCATGGGTCGTCACGCCGGATGGCTGACGGCGGCCTCCGCGCTGGCCAGCGAGTACGGCGCAGGCCCCGACCTCATCTACCTGCCGGAGACGAATTTCAGTATGCCTCAGTTCATCGAGGACGTCAAGCGCGTCTACAACAAGACGGGCAACTGCATCGTGGCCGTGTCCGAGGGCATTCACTACGAGGACGGCAGCTTCGTCTCCGAGGCCAAGGTGGCCGCCAACGACGGCTTCGGCCACGCACAGCTCGGCGGTCTGGCCGCGATTCTGGCACAGGTACTCAAGAATGAGACGGGCGCGAAGGTGCGCGGTATCGAGCTGAACCTGCTCCAGCGCTGCGCGGCACATTTGGCCAGCGAGACGGACATTGAGGAGTCCTACATGGCCGGCAAGGCGGCGGTGGAGAACGCCGTCAACGGGATCAGCGGCCGCATGATCGGCTTTGAGCGCGGCACACAGAGCGGCAAATACGCCTGCCGCACGAAGCTCATCCCGCTCACGGAGGTGGCGAACGTGGAGAAGAAGATCCCCCGCGAGTGGATCAACGAGGCGGGCAACGGCGTGAACCATCAGTTTATCGAATACGCGCTGCCGCTCATTCAGGGCGAACCCGACCTGCCCAAGCAGGACTCCCTGCCGCGCTTTGCGAAGCTGAAAAAGGTGCTGGCGAAGTAAAAAGTTAAGCAATATCAACGACTGGAAAGGTGTTTCCCTTTCCAGTCGTTTTGCTCGTTTATTTGCAGTTCTTCTGATAAATCGTCCACAGCCCCTCCATCAGCAGATACTTGTCGTAGGTCACATGATTGCGGCAGTAGCGGGCGATGACCGGGGCGTTTGAGCCGGTGGCCACGATGGACGGCTCCGCGCCGTGCAGCGTCTCGCGAATGCGGTCGATCACGCCGTCCAGCATGCCCGCCGTGCCGTAGACAATACCGCTGCGCATACAGTCCTCGGTGTTCTTCCCGATGAGCTGCTTGGGGTGTTCAAGGGAGATGTTCGGAAGCTGCGCCGTATGGTGGGAGAGCGCGTCCAGCGACACGCGGACGCCGGGGAACATCAGCCCGCCCTCGTAGCTGCGATTTTCCGAGATGTAGGAGATGATGGTGGCCGTCCCCATGTCGATCATGATAATGGGAACGGGGTATTTCTCCAACGCCGCCACGGCACTGGCCACGATGTCCGCGCCGAGCTGCTGGCTGTTGAACTCCATGCGGATGTTCAGCCCGGTCTTAATGCCCGCGCCCACCACCATCGGCGGCTTGCCCAAAAGGCGCGTCAACGCCTTTTCCATCATGAAGTTGAGCTGCGGCACGACGCTGGAAAAAACCGCGCCGCTGACCTCACGAATATCGCAGCCGTAGAGCGTGAACAAATTCAGCAGGTCGATGCTGATCTGATCCGCCGTTTTGCGGCTGTCGGTGTCCAGCGAGGCCAAAAAGCGCAGCGCTCGCTGTCGGTCGAACAGCCCCACGGAAATGTTGGAATTGCCGATGTCGATGGCTAACAGCATGGGTACGTCCTCCTCTTCGTTTTCTTTTCGCCTCTATCATACCACGGCGCGGAGGACTTGACAAGGGCAGTGGGAGAAAATAACGCACCCCCGACCGTGGCCGGGGGTGCATCTGCATAAATCCGCAATATTACTTCTCTGCAACGAACGTGTCCGCGATGTCCACGGTGTGCATATGCTCCAGCATCCGCACGACCATGTTGCTGTACCCCCACTCGTTGTCGTACCACGCGATAAGCTTGACGAAATCCTGATCGAGCTGGATGCCCGCCGTCTCGTCGAAAATGCAGGGGCAGGCGTTGCCGATAAGGTCCGTGGAGACGACCTGATCGCGAGTGTAGCCGATGATCCCCTTCATGTACGTCTCGGAGGCGTGCTTGATCTCGTAGCAGATGTCGGCATAGGAGGCCGTCTTGCTCAAGCGCGCCGTCAGATCAACCACGGAGACATCCGCCGTCGGCACGCGGAACGCCATACCCGTCATCTTGCCCTTCAGCTCGGGGATGACGCGCCCCACAGCCTTGGCCGCGCCCGTGGAGGTGGGGATGATGTTATTGAGGATGGAACGCCCGGTGCGCCAGTCGCTGCCGCCGCGGGAGTCCACGGCCTTCTGCTTGGCGGTGGAGGCGTGGATGGTGGACATGAGGGATTGCTCGATACCGAACGTCTTGTGGACCACGTAGGCCAGCGGCGCGAGGCAGTTGGTGGTGCAGCTCGCGTTGGAGACGACCTGCATATCGCTGCGGTACTCGTCGCTGTTGACGCCGAAGACAAACGTAGGCGTCGCGTCGTCCTTGGCCGGGGCGGTGAGCAGCACCTTCTTCGCGCCGCCCTTGAAGTGACGGCTCGCCTTGTCGGTGGTGTTGTTCGCGCCCGTGGACTCGATGATATACTCCGCGCCGCAGTCCGCCCAGTGGATCATGGCCGCGTCGGACTCGCTGTAAACCTTGATCTTGCGCCCGTTGACGACCAAGTCACCGCCCGCGTGTTCCACGATACCGGGGAAATTGCGGAACACGGAGTCGTACTTCAGCAGGTACACCATGTAGTCGATGTCCGCCTTGCGCAGATTGATGCCGCACACCTCGAAACGCTCCGGGTCGTCCGCCAGAATGCGCATCACGACGCGCCCGATACGGCCAAAGCCGTTGATACCAATCTTAATTCCCATGTCGAGTTCCTTTCCTTCATGCGCCGTCCGATGCGGCGGTTTTTGTTCCAAGTACATTATAGCACGTGAATTTCATTTGTCACTAAAAAAGTAGAAAAATTTTTGCAATTTTTGAAATAATCACGTATTTTTATTGTTCTAAAATTCTGAAAATTCGTAAATCAGAGCCGAATGTTCCATACGTTTCAAACCTTGGAGATAGGCCGCTTCCCCTCAAAAACGGCAAAACGGACGGCCATGCCGCCGTCCGTCCTGCGCTATGGAGGAAACTCTGCGCTTAGAGAATGATGCAGATAAGGCCACCGCCGCCCTCGTTGATAATGCGCTCCAAGGCCTGCCGCAGCTTGCTCTGCGCGTCGGCGGGCATTCGCTTCAGCTTGGCTTGCAGGTCCTCGCTGACGATCTCGTGGAAGCTGCGGCCAAAAATGTTGGACTGCCAGAGCTTCCCCGTGTCCCCCTCGAACTCCTGCAAGAGATAGTTGACCATGTCCTCGGACTGCTTTTCGTTGCCGACGATGGGCGAGACGGTCGTCTCAATATCGGCGCGAAGCAGGTGGATGGACGGTGCGCTGGCGCGCATACGAACGCCGTAGCGTCCTCCCTGCCGCACGATCTCCGGGTCTTCCAAATTCAGCTCCTCTACGCTCGGCATCACGATGCCGTAGCCCGTCTCCCGCGCCGCCTGCAAGGCCGGAGCGATACGGTCATACGCCCGCTTGGCCTCGGCCAGTGCGGCGATCATCTCCATGAGGTCGCCGTCGTCCGCCACCGCCAGCCCCGAACGCTGGGAGAGCGTGTCGTAGAAGAGATGGCGCGGCAGCCTCAGCTCCGCCTCCGCCACGCCGTGACCCAGATCCACCGAGCGCGTCTGCGCGCTCTCCACGTGCTCCTGCGCCGCCAGTGCATTCAGGCACGGCTCCAAGGCGCAGATACGGTCAAGGCCGGACGTTCCCTCCGCGATGGCCTGAAAAAGCCCGCTCTTGATGGCGTGGTCGCCGGGCAGCGCATCCACCCACGCGGGCAGGAACAAGTCCAGCTCCTGCACCGGGAACTGATACAAAAGGTCGCGCAGCAGCGCGGAAATATCCTCCTCCGCCAAGGTAAGGCAGTTCACCGCCACGCACCGCACGCCGTAGCGCGTCTCGACCTGCGCGGCCAGCGCGGCGGCCTCGCGGCTCTCCGGCTTGGCGGAGTTCATGAGGACGATGAACGGCTTGCCGATGGCTTGCAGCTCGCGGATAACCCGCTCCTCCGCCGCCTCGTAGTCCTCGCGCGGGATGTCCGTCACCGTGCCGTCGGTGGTGACGACGACGCCCACAGTCGCGTGGTCGGTGATGACCTTCCGCGTGCCGATCTCCGCCGCCTCGGTCATCGGTATCTCGTGGTCGAACCACGGGGTCGTGACCATGCGCGGTGAGAGATCCTCGAACTGCCCCACGGCAGAGTCCACCATATACCCCACGCAGTCCACCAGCCGCACGGAAAAGCGCACGCCCTCCCCCAATTGAAGCTCCACGGCCTCCTCCGGCACGAATTTCGGCTCCGCCGTCATGATGGTGCGCCCCGAGCCGCTCTGCGGCAGCTCATCCTGCGCGCGGTCGCGGCGGTAGACGTTGTCGATGTGCGGCAGCACCTGCGTCTCCATGAACCGCTTGACAAAGGTGGATTTCCCGGTGCGCACCGGGCCGACCACGCCGATATACACACTGCCGCCGGTGCGCTCGGCCATATCCTGATACACAGACGCGCTTTTCTCCATAATGCCCTCCTCCGATTTTCGCTGTTTGCCCATATCTATGCGCCGTCGCGGCATTTTAGACGCAATGCCCACCCAATATGCGGAAAAAACACTTGCGCAGGCGGTACACCGTGTGTTAAAATAGTCACAAGGTTAAGGAAACACCGAAGGGGGCGTTGAGCGACATGGAGGAGCAAAACATCGACCGCCGTGTGCGGAAAACAAAACGTCAGCTTCGGCAGGCGCTGATGCTGCTGCTGACAGAAAAGCCCTCCAAGTCCATCTCCGTGCGTGAGCTGGCAGAGCGAGCGGACATCAATCGCGGCACGTTCTACATCCACTATAAGGACGTCAGCGACCTCTTGCAGCGGCTTGAGGACGAGATGGCGGAGCGGCTGATCCTCGTGTGCAAGCGGCACGCCTACGCCACCGCGGAGGTCACGGCCTTCCCCTACCTGACGGAGCTGTACCGCTTCGCGCAGGAAAACGCCGACCTCTGTCTCGTGCTGCTCGGCCCGAACGGCGACCGCGCCTATACGGAGCGCATCTGCAACATCCTGTATAGCTACTTCCTGCGGGATTTCCTCGCCCGCTTCTACCACGGCAGCCGCGAGCGGCTGGAGTATTTCTGCCGCTTCATCGTCGCGGGAAACCTCGCGCTGACGCTGCGATGGCTCTCCGGGAACTCCACGGAGACGCCGGAGGACATGGCGCAGCTCGCCGGAGGGATCATCATGGACGGTATCCGCGCGTTGTAAATTGCGCAAAATACAGCAAAACGGCCACCCGTGGGTGGCCGTTTTTACATCGTTCTCTGCTCAGATTTTCAGCGATACAGCTCGCCGACGGTGGGGTTGCCGGCGGCCTGAGACTCATCGGTATCGATGTGCATGGTGGTCGCGCCGTCCTTGTTGACGCGGACGACCACGTCGTCGAAGATCAGCTTGCGGCCCTCGCCGCCGCAGGCGACCTTGATGATCTCGCCATTCTTGATGCCCAGCTCGTTGGCCTCGTTCTCGAGAATGTGCAGGTGACGCTTGGCGATGATCACGCCCTCGGTCAGCTCGACCTCGCCCTTCGGCCCGATGAGCTTGCACGCACCGCTGCCCTTCACGTCGCCGCTCTCGCGGACAGGCGCGTCAATGCCCAGCGTGCGGGCGTCGGTGGCGGAAACCTCCACCTGATCGGCCTTGCGGACAGGGCCGAGGATGGATACGTTCGCCATCTCCTTCTTCGGGCCGACGATGGTCAGACGCTCGTTGCTGGCGTACTGGCCGGGATAGGACAGGGGCTTGCGGATGGTGAGCTGATAGCCCTCACCGAACAGCTTCTCCACCGTCTCCTGCGTCAGATGAATGTGACGTGCGGATGTTTCGATCATAAAGCTCATGGTTTTGTTCTCCTTTGTACGAAAGAATTTACTTTTGGGTCATACCGAATCACCGGGCAGCCGCGCTCTGCGGGCAAGTTCCCCGCGGGGCGGCGATACGCTAATGATTCAGTGCTGCCTTAGATTTGTTGCGCAGAGGGTACAGCTCGTCCTGCGTGATGCGCTCAAGCTCCTCTAACTTGCCGATGACAAAATAGCCCTTATTGACCGCCACAATGCTCCCGGTCACGCGGATAGGCATATCCCGCTCAAAGGCGGCGGCCTTCTGCGCCAGCTCCTCGGACTCGTTCAGCCGAACGACCAGCCCGAAGCCGGTGTCGCAGTGACCGTCGCTGCCGATACGCCACCACGGGAAGCACATCGTCACCCGCCGTCCCGCATAGCGGCTCTGGCCGCCCTTGATGTATTCGTTGCGCACCTGCTCAAAGGTACGCGGGACGATCTCGCCATCGGGCATATAGAAATACATCGTGCCGTACAGGCGGCTGCGGCGCTTCGTCAGGCTGTTGAAGCGGCTGACCATCATAAACACCATCACCACCATGAGCGCGAGGCCGTACAGTCCCTGTCCCTTCACGAGACACCACAGGAACACCAGCAGCCCCGAGACGAGGATGATACGGTTGATGAGATCCTGCCCGGACCACATATCCTTGAGCTTTTTCATGGGCGTTCTCCTTTTTGTTATTTGCTTATCTTACCACACACTGCGGCGTTATGCAAGCGTTACTCCACCGTGACGGATTTGGCGAGGTTGCGGGGCTTGTCGATGTCGCAGCCGCGCTCAAGCGCGACGTAGTACGCCAAGAGCTGAAGCGGGATCACGCCGAGCTGCGGCAGGAGCATCGTCTCCGCCTCCGGCACGGTCAGCACCGTCTCCACATGGCGGCGCAGCGCCGCCGCGCCGCCCTCGGTCGTCAGTGCCAGCACCGCCGCGCCGCGCGCCTGCACCTCGACCACGTTGCTCAGTGCCTTGTCAAAAAGCGGCATATAGGTCGCCACGGCGATCACGGGCGTTCCCGGCTGGATGAGGGAGATCGTGCCGTGCTTGAGCTCGCCGGAGGCATACGCCTCGGAGTGGATGTAGCTGATCTCCTTGAGCTTCAGGCTCCCCTCCAAGGACAGGGCATAATCCAAATTGCGGCCGATGAAAAAGATGTCTTCATGCGCTGCAAGCGATTTTGCGGCGCTTTGGATGGCCTCGGTGTCGGCCAAGATCGTCTCCATCTGCCCGGGAAGCGCCTCAATGCCCCGCACCATCGCGGTGTACGTCTCCAAGTCCACCGTCCCCAGCACGTCGCCGAAATACAGCCCCAGCAGGTGCAGCACGATCATCTGCGTGGTGTACGCCTTGGTGGTGGCCACGGCGATCTCCGGCCCCGCCCACGTGTAGAGGACATCGTCGCTCTCGCGGGCAATGGACGAGCCGACCACGTTGACGATGGCGAGTATTCGCGCGCCGCGCTTTTTCGCCTCGCGCAGTGCGGCCATCGAGTCCAGCGTCTCGCCGGACTGGCTGATGACGATGACGAGGTCGCCCTCCCCGACCAGCGGGTCGCTGTACCGAAATTCGGAGGCCAAGCACACCTCCACCGGGCGGCGGAGCATCCGCTCCAGCGTGTACTTCCCCACCATGCCGACATGGTAGCTCGAGCCGCAGGCGATGATGAGAATGCGTCCCACGCGCCGGATGTCCTCATCGGTCATCGTCAGATCGCCCAGCACCACCCGGCCGTCGCGGATGCGTCCTGTGATGGCGTGGCGCGCCGCCTCGGGCTGCTCGTAGATCTCCTTGAGCATGAAGTGCGGATAGCCGCCCTTTTCCGCCGCGTCCACGTCCCAGTCGATACGGTTTTTTGGCTTTTCGATGGGGCGGCGGCGCTCGTCGTAGACGCGAATGCCGCCCGCGGTGAGAATGGCCAGCTCGCCGTCGTCCATGTAGATCACGTCGCGGGTATAGGGCAGCAGCGCCGTCACGTCGGAGGCGAGGAAGCTCGCGCCCTCGCCGCACCCCAGCAGCAGCGGCGCGTCCTTGCGGGCGGCAATGATACGGTCGGGCTTTTCGGCGCAGAGAATGCCGAGGGCATACGACCCCTCCACGTCGGAGAGCATACTGTTCACGGCCTCGAAGACGTCGCCGCAGCGGTCGTAGTAGAAGCTCAGGAGCTGTGCCACCACCTCGGTGTCCGTCTCGGAGCGAAAGGTGTAGCCCTCGCGGATAAGCCGGGCTTTCAAGCGGGCAAAATTTTCGATAATGCCGTTGTGGACAACGGCGAAGCGTCCGTCCCCGCTCAGGTGCGGGTGGGCGTTTGTTTGGTTCGGCTCACCGTGGGTCGCCCAGCGGGTATGTCCCACGCCCACCGTGCCGTGGAGCAGTGCGCCGTCGTGGGTCAGCTCCGCCAGCGCGGCCAGCCGCCCCGGCGTTTTGCAGACCTGCAAGCCCTGCGCACCGCACACCGCCATTCCGGCGGAGTCATAGCCGCGGTACTCCAAGCGGCGCAGACCGTCCAGCAGGATCGGGGCGGCCTGCCGGCTGCCCACGTAGCCTACGATTCCACACATATTTTTATTTCCTCCTGATTCAGATAGAGGAAGCACAAACGCGCAGACCCATTTGTCTTCGCCCCGGTCACAGCCCCTTTGTTTTGCGGTCGCCCGCATATTTACTGACTGTGTACGCGCCCGGGCCGCACGGAAGGACATCCGCCGAACAAAAATTTCGATCATCCTTCTCCTCGTTACCTCGTACCCGCTGACACCCGCAAAAGAAGCAGCGGCAGGTCGGCGGAAGATTTTTCGCCAAGACAAGGCGCAGCGGCGCAGGAATACTTTTTTTATTTCAAGCTGCTGCAGCGCCGTATTGGCGGAAAAGATCCGGCGACTGTACGAGGACATGGCGCTTATGGTATACGCTTGTAGACCCGAAAGTCTAAATCCTCCTTTCCTTTCTGCGAACAATACATATATACGAAGCGGCAAGCCGCCGTATACCGACATAAATTCCCCGCGTCGGGGCAGACTATGCGCGAAAGGGGTGACGCTTCATGGCCACCGCGTTCTTCCGCACGGTAATTTTATACCTACTGCTCATTGCGGGACTGCGCCTGAGCGGCAAGCGGCAGATCGGCGAATTGGAGCCCATCGAGCTGGTGCTGACGCTGCTCATCTCCGACCTCGCCTCCGTGCCGATGCAGGACTTCGGATTGCCGCTGCTCAACGGCGTCGTGCCGATCGTCACGCTCATCGCGCTGTCCACGCTCTTCAGCACCATCAGTTTGCGCTGCGTGCGCTTCCGCGACCTCGTGTGCGGCCGACCTGCGCTGGTGATACAAAACGGCACGCTGTGTCAGGAGACGATGCGCCGCAACCGCCTGACGCTCGACGAGCTGTTCGAGCAGCTCCGCGGGCAGGGGATCACCGATCTGCGCGAGGTGAAATACGGCATATTGGAGACGAACGGGCGGCTCTCCGTGCTGCTGCACAGTGAGCATCAGCCCTTGACGCGCGCCGCGCTGGACGCGCCCGACGGCGGCGGCGTAACGCTCCCCACCATCGTCATCAACGATGGCCGTGTGCTGACACAATCGCTGCACCAAGCGGGGCGCGACGAGCAATGGCTCTCCGGTGAGCTGAAGCGGCAGGGCGTACAGCGGACGCAGGACGTCTTTTTGCTGTCCGTAGATGAGCAGGGCACGGTACTGTGTCTTCAAAAGGAGGGAAAGCGATGAAAGCCGCGCGTATACCGATTTTCGTCCTCGCGTCGCTGCTGGCGTATATTCTGTGCAGCGCCGCGTGGATCACCGCCGAGAGCGAACGCTGGCAGGACGCGGCACAGCAGGTCGCCGAGGCCGCACTGCGCGGCGACACGGAGGCCGCCGCCGCCTCGCTCAACACGCTGAAGGCGAACTGGCAGTCGCACCAGAGCTACCTGCACATCATCGTCTCCCACACGGAGCTGGACGAGGCGGGAACGCTGCTCTCGCAGGCCGAGGCGGCGGTGCAGCAGGGCGACATGGCCGCGCTCTACCCCATCACGGCGGAGCTGTGCAGCCGCTTTCACCTCATCGCGGAGACGCAGCAGGTGCATCTGCGGAATATTTTTTAGCTCACTTCTCGCTTAGGAGCTTATTCAGCTCGGACATGAATGTGTTGATGTCCTTGAACTGGCGGTAGACGGAGGCGAAGCGGACGTAGGCCACCTCGTCAGCCTTTTTCAGCTTCTCCATGACCTTCTCGCCGATGGACTCGGTGCTGACCTCGCGCTCAAGGGAATTTTGCAGCTCCTGCTCGATCTCCAGCGCCATGCGCTCCATGTCCGCCACGGGGACGGGCCGCTTTTCGCAGGAGCGCTGAATGCCGCGCAGCACCTTGCTGCGGTCGAAGCTCTGGCGCGAGCCGTCCTTCTTGATGACGACCATCGGGAGGCTCTCCACCGTCTCATAGGTGGTAAACCGCTTTTCGCAGGACAGACACTCACGGCGGCGGCGGATGCTGCTGCTCTCGTCAGCGGGGCGGGAATCCACGACCTTGCTCTCCTTGTAACCGCAATAGGGACACCTCATCTCTCTTACCCTCCTGTTTCCGCGGCCAATGCCGCATATAAGGGCATTATACCACGTCTCCACAAGATATGGTAGTGCTTTTTTCCTTTTCCCCGACAAAAACGGAGAAAAACGACCCGCGCCACCTAAAACGCGAGCCGTTTTTCGATTTTCTCCGCGGCCGCCTCAAATCAGGCGGCTGCCGGTCAGCCCGAAGCTGACGGCAATGGCGGCATCCACCTTCTCCATCACCGCGCCGTCCACACGTCCCATATGCTCACGCAGCCGCCGTTTGTCCAAGGTGCGTATCTGCTCGAGCAGGATGACGGAGTCCTTGGGCAAGCCGCTGCCCTGCGCGGCCAAGGCGATATGGGTGGGCAGCTTGGCCTTGCCAAGCTGGGAGGTGATGGCGGCGGCGATGACCGTTGGGCTGTGGCGGTTCCCGGTGTCGTTCTGCACGATCAGCACCGGGCGCACCCCGCCCTGCTCACTGCCCACCACCGGGCTGAGGTCGGCATAATAGATATCGCCGCGTCTGACAGTCGTATCCACACAGTTCACACTCCGAGGCAAGAAGTACCGAGGGATAAGCCGAGGGGAGTGAAGCCCTGTCAGCCTATGTCCTTTGGTCACTTCCATTGTCCCACGCAGCCGGGGAATTTATACGCCCCGCGGGGCAAATTCCCTCCGCTGCGTCCGCTCCATTCTATGCAGACGCAGCGCACGGTGTGTCAAAACCGCAGCAGCAGCTCGCGCTCTACCTCCGCGCCGTTTTTCAGGTAGACGCGGGGGACGCGGCGGCTGACGGCGCACGTCAGCTCGTAGGGGATCGTCCCGGCCAGCGCGGCCAGCTCGCCCACCGGGCGGTGCTTGCCGAAGACCTCCAGCTCGTCGCCCACCTGCACCTGCGGCAGCTCCGTCAAATCGACCATCGACATATCCATGCAGATACGTCCGCGCTGCGGCGCGTCGCCGCCCTCGGCGACAAAGGCGCACTTTCCGCTCAGACAGCGCAGAAACCCGTCGGCGTAGCCATACGGCACCACGCCCATGCGCGTGGTGCGCGGCGTGGTGTAGAGCCGCCCGTAGCTGACATCCGTCCCCGCCTCGTAGGTTTTGATGGTGCTGACCGTTGTCTTGAGCGTCATCACCGGGTGCAGCCCCAGCCCCTCCGCCAGCTCGCCGCAGCCGTAGAGCAGAATGCCAGGGCGTACCATGTCCATCCGGCTCTCCGGCCACGAGGCCACGCCGCCGGAGTTGGCGCAGTGGCGCAGCGCAAACCGCTTGCCGCGCCGACGCTCCACCTCGTCGATGACGCGGCGGAAGATGTCGAGCTGCCTGCGGGTATACGCCGCACTCTCCGCACCCGGTTCGTCGGAGACGGCGAAGTGGGTGAAGATCCCCTCGGCGTACAGTCCCGGCAAATCGCAGGCGCGGCAGATGTCCGCCGTCCCGGACTCAAAGTGACTGCCGGAGACGAGGTAGCCGAGGCGCGACATCCCCGTGTCCACCTTGATGTGTACGCGCAGCGTCCCGCCGAGGCGCACGGCCTCCTCGCTGTACTCAAGCGCCTTGGCCTGACAGGTGACGGCCTGCGTGATATCCAGCTCGATGAGCTTGCCCACCTGCTCGCGGGGCGTGTGTCCCAAGATGAGGATAGGCATGGTGATTCCACCATGCCGCAGCTCGGCGGCCTCGTCAATGCTCGACACGGCCAGATAATCCGCGCCCAGCGTCTGCAAGGTGCGCGAGACCTGCACCGCGCCGTGGCCGTAGGCATCGGCCTTGACCACGCCTAAAAATTTCACGCTCTCCCCGACCCGCTGCCGCAGGGCGCGGTAGTTGTAGGCCAGTGCGTCGAGGTCGATCTCCGCCCATGTTCTCTTCAGTGTTGACTCCATATTTATTCCTCCGTTTGGCAGGCAAAGGACAGCATTTTCACCGTCAGCACCACCTGTCCGTTTTGTGAAAATTCCCCGTACAGCGGGATCAGCGTCTCCCGATCGAGCCACACGCCGCAGCGCACCGCCGCGCCGCTTCGGCTCTCGGTGTCCAGCGTCAGGCGCAGACACGGCGTGTCCTCCAGCACCTCCTCGCTCTGCTCCGTCAGATACCCTCCGGCCAGCGCCCCCATCAGATACGGCAGACAGTTGGCCGGGCATATATCCGTAGACGCTCCGGCGGGCAGCAGCGTGTCACCGCTGCGGACGGACAACGCCTCCCCCGTCAGCACGGCGGTCAGCCCCACCAGCTCCGACGGCGCGGTGACGGTCGTCACGGACTGCCCCGCCGGGTCGTAACGGCACTCCAGCGTGAAGCTTCGCCCGCTCGTCTCGGTAAAGCTGACGACCTCTGCCGTCATCTCCGAGGACGTGACGCTTCGGTACTGCGCCTGTACGTCCATCGCCCGCGCCCCGCCGCAGCCGCTCAGGAGCAGCAGACAGGCCATCAGGGTCAAGAAAATTCTTCTCACGGTCTTCCCTCCCTCTTTTTTCGGGAGGCTCTCCGCTCATTCCACCTCTTTGAGTGCGCAGGGCAGCTTCTCTATCATATCCATCGGGGTCATGCCCCGGTGTCCCTTTTCCTCGGCAGCAAGATCCCCGGCGCGGCCATGCAGCCACACGGCGGCGCAGCACGCGGAAAACGGCTCCGTCCCCTGCGCCAAGAGCGAGGCGAGCAGCCCCGTCAGAATGTCGCCGCTGCCGCCCTTGGCCATGCCGTCGTTCCCGGTGGTGTTCACCGCCAGACGGCCATCCGGCGCGGCCACGAGCGTGCGGTGTCCCTTTCGGATGAGGTACATGCCGTGCCGCTCGGCAAAGGCGGCCGCCGCGTCCTCGCGCGGTGCGGTCATGTCGCCGCCGATACGCGCAAGCTCGCCGTCATGCGGCGTCAGCACCGTGACAAGGCCGCGGCGGCAGGACAGTTCATCTATATGCCCGGTGAGAGCATTTATGCCGTCCGCGTCCAAAACAAGGGGCATTTTCAGTGTCAGCAGATGCCGCGCGAGCGTCTCCGTCGCCTCTCCCCTGCCCATGCCGCAGCCGATGGCCGCCGCGTCGCACCCTTCGGCGCGGCGTCGTATCTCCGCCTCCGCAGCGAGGTCAAGCCGCCCGTCCGCGGCGGGCAGCGGAAAGGGCATGGCCTCGTCGCACTTCACCGCCGCCACCTGCCAGATGTCGGACGGCACGCCTAAAAACACCAGTCCGCACCCGCCGCGCACCGCGCCCCTTGCACACAGCACGGGCGCGCCGGTATAGCCCACGCTGCCGCCGAGCAGCAGCACCTTGCCGAACGTCCCCTTGTGACCGCAGGGATCGCGGGCGGGCAGGACGCTCTTGACGTATGCCCGGTCAATGGTCAGCACGCGCTCACCCCTCTCCTGTTCTCTCGTCTTTTGTATAGTATAGCACACCTGTCAATCGTATTTTCTGCTCTTTTCTTCGCTTTCGGCGAAAAAAGTGCTTGCAACTTTCGTTTCGGTGTGGTATAAGTATGTGAAACAAGCAAAAAAGCGATGAACAGGAAAATCTGCGCCCCGCACCTCCGTCAGAGAGAGTCGGTCATCGGCTGCAAGCCGACTTGGGACGTGCCGCAGTGTTCGCCTTGGGAGCTGCCGCGAGGAAATGCGCGGCCGGGTCATCCTCCGTTATGGGGAAACGAGTGCGCGGGTCATGCCCGCGAAGCCGGGTGGTACCACGGAAGTTCGCCTTTCGTCCCTGTATGCGGGACGGAGGGCGTTTTTGTATCCTCCGCTCCCCATGAATCCAACACACGAAAAAGGAGGAAACGCTGACTATGAAAGAAAAACTGGAACAACTGCTTGCCGAGGGCAAGGCGCGCATTGAGACCGTCCGCAGCGAAGCGGAGCTGCAGGACATCAAGGCCGCGCTGCTGGGCAAGCAGGGCAGCCTGACGGAGCTGATGAAGGAGCTGCCCAAATTGGACGTATCGCTGCGCCCGGAGATGGGCAAGGCCGTCAATCAGGTCAAGGGGCAGCTCTCCGCGCTGCTCGACGAGCGGCGCGACGCGCTGAAGATGAAGGCCTCGGAGGTCGATCCCGACTTTGACATCTCCGTGCCGGGCATCGCGCCCCTCAGCGGCGGACTGCACCCCATCACGCAGATGTGCTACGACCTGAACGATGCCTTCCGCTCGATGGGCTTTGAAATCTACGAGGAGGACGACATCACCAGCGAGCTGTACGGCTTTGATAACCTCAACTTCCCGCCCGACCATCCCGCCCGTGAAAGCATGGACACCTACTGGCTGGCCGGTCACGACACGGGCAAGTGCTGGGACAAGCTCTGCCTTCGTCCTCACCTGACGGGCGGCTCGGTGCGCTATATGCAGACGCACAAGGCACCCTACCGCTTCGTCTACCCCGGCCGCGTCTACCGCAACGAGACAACGGACGCGCGGCACGAGCGGGCGTTCTTCCAGTACGAGGCGCTCATCGTGGATAAGGACTTCACCTTCTCCTCCGGCAAGGTGATGATCAAGAGCATTTTGAGCAAGGTCTTCGGCCGTGACGTCCCCGTGCGTATGCGCGCCGGGTTCTTCCCGTTCGTCGAGCCGGGCTTCGAGATCGACATGGGCTGCCTCGTCTGCGGCGGCAAGGGGTGCAGCGTGTGCAAGCACGTCGGCTGGATCGAGGTCATGCCCGGCGGCACGCCCCACCCGAACGTACTCAAGGCGGCAGGGCTTGACCCGAACGAATACACGGGCTTCTACGTCAACATCGGCCTTGACCGCCTCGTGATGATGCGCTACGGCGTGGACGATGTGCGCCTGTTCCACAGTGCCGACCTGCGCTTCCTGGAACAGTTCCATTAAGGGAGGGCTGAAAAAATGAAAGTATCACTCAACTGGATCAGAGATTATGTGAAGCTCCCGGCGGATGCCGATTTGAAAAAGCTGGCCTTCGATCTGACCATGTCCACCGTCGAGGTGGAGGACGTCATCGATCTGGGCGCTTCGTTCCACGACATGGTCGTCGGTGTCATCACCGCCATTGAAGACCACCCCAACGCCGACAAGCTCAAGGTCTGCAAGACCGACATCGGCGGTGAGGTCGTGGATATTGTCTGCGGCGGCAGCAACCTGTGCGTCGGGATGAAGGTCGCCGTGGCCAAGCCCGGCTCTGTGTGCCGCTGGCACGGGCAGGGCGAGCCTGTGGAGATCAAAGAGAGCAAGCTGCGCGGCGTGGAGAGCTACGGCATGATCTGCGGTGCGTCGGAGATCGGCCTTTCCGACCTCTTCCCCACAAAGGAGGAGGCGCACATCCTCGATCTGAGCGATTTCCCCGCCCCGGCGGGTACGCCGCTGGCGGACGCGCTGGCGCTGAACGACATCATCTTGGAGATCGACAACAAATCCATGACGAACCGCCCCGACCTCTGGGGTCACTACGGTATCGCCCGCGAGATCGCCGCGCTCTACGACCTGCCGATGGTGCCGTTTTCGCACTTTGACCGCAGCGTAAAGAATTCCTCCGGCTTCCACGTCACCGTCGAGGACACGGAGCGCTGCCCGCGCTACCTCTCCGCGCAGATCGAGGGGCTGTACGTCAAGCCCTCCCCCTATCAGATGCAGAGCCGCATTTGGCGCGTGGGGATGCGTCCCATCAACGCCCTCGTGGACATCACCAACTACGTCATGCTGGCCACCGGTCAGCCCACCCACGCCTTCGACTCCGACCACATTGCAGGCCACGTGATCGTCCGCCGCGCAGGTAAGGATGAGAAGCTGCTGCTGCTCAACGGCAAGGAGCTTGCCCTCTGCGAAGATGACCTCGTCATCGCCGACGACGCAGGCGTGGTGGGTCTTGCCGGCGTCATGGGCGGTGCGAAGGACTCCATCCTCCCCGAGACGAGCCGCGTCATCTTGGAGGTCGCCAACTTCGACTCCAAGGGCATTCGCCGCACCGCGCTGCGCTACGACAACCGCACCGAGGCGTCCGCCCGCTACGAAAAGGCCATCGACCCGGAGCGCTGCGATCAGGCGTTCGATTTGTCCATGCAGCTCTTCTCCGAGCTCTACCCGGAGCTTTCGGTCACGGGCGTGGTCGATCACTACCCCGTGCCGCTCAAGCAGGCGGAGATCGACGTGGCGCTGAGCTGGCTGGAGCGCCGCCTCGGCAAGCGTCTGCCGCCGGAGGAAATCCGGCACAAGCTGGAGCTGCTGGGCTACACCATCACGTTCAGCGGCGACAATATGCACGTCCTCGTCCCCACGTGGCGTTCCACGGGCGACGTGTCCATTCAGGCCGACATCATGGAGGAGGTCGCCCGGATGTATGGCTACGAGAACTTCGAGGCCGAGCCCATCACCACCTCCTTCGAAGGCGCCATCAACCAGCTCGACAAGGACCTCGAGCGTCACATCAAGGAGTACCTCGCTCTGCGCTGCGGAATGCAGGAGGTCTTCAACTACCCGTGGATGGACGAGCTGTTCGTCAACGCTGTGCTGCAAAGCACCGACGGCATTCTCTACCTCTCCACGCCGCCGTCCCCGGCGGAGAAGTATATCCGTTCCTCCCTGCTGCCCAATCTCTGCAAGGACGTGGTGAAGAACGAGCGCTACTTCTCCGACTTCGCCATCTTCGAGACGGCGCAGGTCTTCCGCGACGAGCACTACACCTCCCCCTACGACGAGCGCGAGAAGCTCCCCTCCCAGCGCAAGCACATCGCCGGAGCGTTCGCCTCCGCCGGAAAGGATGTCACCGCCCTCTTCCGCAAGGCCAAGGGCATTCTTGAGCAGATGCCGCGCTACACGCACATGGAGGGCTTCACGTTCAAGCAGGTCGAAAAGCCCGTGTGGGCGGACAACGTCGTGTGGCTGAACATCTATTTGGGTGAGGAAAAAATCGGCGACCTCGCGCTGCTGGCCAAGAAGGTCTCCATGACCTGCGGCATCAAGAACCTGAACGTCATGCTCTTCGAGCTGGATCAGGACGCGCTCAAGCCGTTCAAATCCCGCACCAACACATTCACCCACTTGGCCGAGTACCCCGTCACCGACTATGACATCTCCCTCCTGCTGGACGGCGAGGTGCAGTGGCACGACATCGCGCAGACCATCGGCGGCATTAAGAGCGACTTGCTGCACGGCGCGTCCTTCGTGGACGAGTACCGCGGCAAGCAGGTGCCGCAGGGCAAGAAATCCGTCACGATACGCCTGACCATCGGCTCAAAGGAGAAGACCCTCACCTCGTCCGAGATTGAGGAAGCCGCCTCCGGCGTGCTGAAAAAGCTTGTCAAACGCTTCGGCGCGGAGCTTCGCTCCAAATAAGCCGCACTTTCCCTCTTTACAGCGGCGGAAAAATGGCGTATACTGTGGGTATCTTATGAAAGGCGGTGTGCCGATATGGAAGAATTTACCAGAAAATTCAACACGGCGGAGGACAAGGAGCAGCAGGTGCATTACATTCTCACCACCGTCTACGAGTCCCTCAAGGAAAAGGGCTACGACCCCATCAATCAGATCGTGGGCTACATTCTCTCCGAGGATCCCACCTACATCACCAACCACAACTCGGCGCGTTCCCTCATCTGCAAAATTGACCGGGACGAGCTGCTTCAGGTGCTGGTAAAAAGCTATTTGGAGTTGTAAGGCGCAAAATCATCCAAACAAATGCCGGACGCTGCATGAATTGCAGCGTCCGGCATTTTTCCTGCCCCGCCCAATGTTGACAGGCGCGGGAAAACGTGTTACAATTCGGTTACAAAAATCTTGGGAGGTGTATCATGGCAGATACGAAGAAGCCCGAAGGGCTTGTCTATAAAGGCCACCCCCTGCGCCGGGTGGACAATTTCATTTACTACGGCAGCATGGCGGACAAATATATCGTCCTCCTGCAGATCCTTGACACGGCCAAGGAAAAGGACATGGACGTGGCCAAAAAGGTCTCCGTCCAGCTCCAGCTCACCGCGCCGGATCTCAAATCCCGCGACCGCGTAGTGAAAAAATCCGAGAAGGACAGCCTCTACGCCGCCATGGATGTCGGCTGCATCTGGCTCGAGCGCGCCCTCGCCGGGAAGCTCTGATCCGAAGCGCGCAAAGGACACGAGCATGAAACGAACAATCTGCGCACTGCTGGCCGCACTGGTGGGCATTGCCGCCTTTGCCGGCACAACGATCCTCAACGGGAGTCTGACGAGCCGCGCCGTGGACGTGGCGCACGCCGTCCCCGTGGCCGCCGAGACGCCGGCCGCCGCAGCGGACACGAAGCCCGTTCCCCACGCGGCACACGCCTCCGCGCTCATCTGCGCGGCGGCCATCACCGCCCTTGAGGACGGCGAAACGGCGGAGGACGCCGCCGTGAACAACAGCGATTTGAAGCAAACCGAGGAAGCTCACGCCGAGGAAACGGCCAAGGCGGAGGAAAAAACCGAAAGCACCGAGAAAGCCGAGGAGGCCGAAAAGACCGCCGAGACCGTCTCCGCCTCCACCACAAGCGTGGAGGCACTGGGCATCGTCAGCGGCACGGGCGTGCGTCTGCGCAGCGGCGCAGGGACGAGCAGCGCCATCCTCATGACGATGACGAAGAACGCGGCCGTGGCCATCACCGGGCAGGACGGCAGCTGGTACAAGGTACGCTACGACGGCAGGGACGGCTACATCTCCGCCGACTACGTGACGCGGCACGAGAGCGCCGGCGGCCTGAGCTACACCGGTCGGGTGACGGCGGACACGCTGAACATCCGCAGCGGCGCGGGCAGCACCAACAGCACCGTGGGCAGCGTGCAAAACGGCGCGTATGTGACGGTCACCGGCTTTGAAAAGGGCTGGTACGCCGTCCGCTATGACGGCGTGGACGGCTACGTCTCCGGCGACTATGTGACGCTCTGCGCCGCAGCAGTCACCGAAACCACCGCCGCCGCGGAGGAAACCGCCGTCGCAGAGGAAATAACAACGACGACGGATACCACCGAGACCGCCGCCGTCACCGAGACCCCCGCGGTCAGCGGCACGGTCGGCGCGACCGTCGTGTCCATCGCCCAGCAGTATTTAGGCACGCCCTACGTCTACGGCGGCAGCTCGCCCAGCGGCTTTGACTGCTCCGGCTTCACCATGTACGTCTTCTCACAGGCGGGCATCAGCCTGCCCCACGGCGCAACCAGCCAGCTGTCCTACGGCACGGAGGTGTCTCGCAGCGATTTGCAGCCCGGTGACCTGGTCTTCTTCCAAGACTACGGCGCGGTCGCCTCCCACGCGGGCATCTACATCGGCAACAACGAGTTCATCCACGCCTCGTCCTCGTACTACAACGGACACTGCGTGGTCATCACCTCGCTCTCCGAGTCGTACTACGACAGCCACTATCTCACCGCCCGCAGGCACTGACAGTATAACAGCATAACCCCCGCCCCTCCGAAACGGAGGGGCGGGGGTTCGTTCTTCTATCGTATTTTACAGCACCTTACTGAGAAAGTCCTGCAATCTCGGGTCTTTGGGATGGTCAAAGAGGTCGGTGGGTGTCCCCTCCTCTAAGATCTTGCCGTCCGCCATAAAGACGACCCGGTCGGCCACCTCGCGGGCAAAGCCCATCTCGTGGGTGACGACGGCCATCGTCATCCCGTCATTGGCGAGGTCGCGCATGAGATCCAGCACCTCGCCCACCATCTCCGGGTCGAGTGCGGAGGTGGGTTCGTCGAAGAGCATGACCTCCGGGTTCATGGCCAGCGCCCGCACGATGGCGATACGCTGCTTCTGCCCGCCGGAGAGCATATTCGGGTACTCGTCGGCCTTATCGGCAAGGCCGATACGCTCCAGCAGCGCTTTTGCCTGCGTCTCCGCCTCGGCGGCGGTCTTTTTCTTCAGCGTCACCGGGGCTAACGTGATGTTTTGCAGCACCGTCTTGTGCGGGAAGAGGTTGAAGTGCTGGAACACCATCCCCATCTTCTGCCGATGCCGGTCGAGGTTCACTTCCTTGCTCGCCAGATCGACGCCGTCGAAGTAGATCGCGCCGGAGGTCGGCTGCTCGAGCAAATTCAGACTGCGCAGCAGCGTGGATTTGCCGCTGCCGGACGGGCCGATGACGGCCACGACCTCACCCTGATGGATGTCAAGGCTGCAATCGTTCAGCGCGTGAACCGTGCCGTGGTTGTACTCCTTGACCAAATGCTGCACGGAAATGAGGACCTTATTGCTTATCGCCACGGCGCATTCTCCTTTCTATGGCCTCGATGACCTTGGAGGCGGGATAGTTGATGCAGAAATAGACGAGCGCGGCCAGCGTATACGGTGCGAGCGAAATACCCGTAGACCCGGCGATCGTCTTGGCGGCGAACATGATCTCCGCCATGCCCAGTGTCGAGCAGATGGAGCTTTCCTTCACCATGGTGACAATCTCGTTGGCCAGCGCGGGCAGGACGTTCTTCACGGCCTGCGGCAGCACCACAAGGCGCATGGACTGCCACGCGGACAGTCCCAGCGACCGCGCCGCCTCCGTCTGCCCCTTGTCCACCGCCAAAATCCCGGCGCGGAAGATCTCCGCGACATAGGCGGAGCTGTTCAGTGCCAGCGCGACCACGCCGGGGATAAAGCGGCTGATGTCCACGAAGCCGAACAGCGAGATACGCGGCAGGGAGATCGCGTAGAACAGCCCGAAGTAGATGATGGATAGCTGTACCAGCATCGGCGTGGAGCGGAAAACCGCGATATACGCACCCGCGAACCACTTGATGGGCTTGATCTTGCTCAGGCGCATCATCGCCAGCAGCAGCGCGGGGATGACCGCCAGCAGCACCGACACCACCGCCAGCAGCAAGGTATATTCAATGCCGCGGACAAAGGCCAAGCCGTACTTGGGCAGGAAGGAGAAATTGAAGAAATCGGAGGGGCGCATATCCGTAAACAGGCTGCTCCACCACATACGCGGTCAGTCCTTTCTGTTTTGAATTGACGCGGAGATGAAATTTGCTTGAATACGCGAAGTGCAAAGTCGCAAAGCGGCTTTGCACTCGCGTGTTATGTAAGGGGGAAAATCAGTCAGCGGAAACCTCGACAGCCACATCGGCCAGAGCGTCAGCGTCGGCCTTGAACGTGTCAATCTTGTTCTCGGAGGTCATCTTGGCAATGGCGGCGTTGATGCCGTCCAGCAAACCCTTGGGGTCACCCTTCTGCACGGCGATGCAATAAGGAGCGGCCGTACCCAGCTCGGAGGAAGCCTCAGCGATAACCAAATCGGGGTTGGAGGCGGCATACTGCTCGGCCACACCGCCGTCCACGAGGATGGCGTCCACCTTGTCATACACCAGCTCGTTCACCAGATCCAGCACGGAGGACAGCGCCACGGGGGTCACACCCTCCATCTCGTTGACCATGTCCAGCTTGGTGGTGGCGGTCTGCGCACCGACGGACTTGCCGCTGAAGTCAGCCAGCGTCTTGTACTGGTCAGCCTTGTCGGCCTTCACCAAAATGGCGGGCGGCACGTCGGTGTAGTAGGGGTCGGAGAAATCAGCGTTCTCCAAACGGTCGGGCGTAGCCTCCATCGCGGACAGCACGATGTCGAAGTCGCCCTTATCCAGCGAGGTCAGGAGGTTATCGAAGCTCATGTTCTCGACCTGCATGGTCAGACCCAGCTCGTCGGCCACATACTGCGCCACGGAGATGTCGATACCGCCGTAGACCAGCTCGCCGCTCTCATCGGGATACATAAACTCAAAGGGCGCATAGTCGGCGGAAACGCCCACCACCAGCGTGGTCTTGGTCGTCTCAGCAGCGTCGCTGCTCTCACCCTCGGTCTTTGTCGTGTCCGTCGTCGTGCTGCCGCAGGCCACAAGGCTCAGTGCCATGACCAGCGCCAGCAGCATTGCCATAAACTTTTTCATTTTCATTCTTCCTTTCGCGTTCTTATGGTTCTATACCGCTCTCGCGGAGTATAGACGTTGCTTTGCGGAGGGGCTTCCCTCCGACAGCCGACACTATACACCCAAACTGCATAAAAGTCAACGTCTTTTGCATATTTTTTCTTCGCTTTGTTCAATCGCACAACGATTTTGTCACCCACGGTGTCTTCATTCGTCATTTTCCCTACTGCCGCTCTGTATATTTGCATAATTATTCGCATATGCATTTCCTGCATTACCTCCTCAAACACAAAAAGCCACCCCACGCGAACGTGGGATGGCTTTGCTTTCCTATTTCACTCTTTACACACCGCTTCGATGATCCCGGCATACAGCCGCTCCGGCGCCTGCTGAAACCGCTTTGACAGCTTCTCCGCGCTCTCGCGGTCCGCCACCATCAGCTCCAGCTCCATCAGGCTGTCCACGTCGTCCCGCAGCGAAAGCTGCACGGTATACGTCCCGTTTCTGCGCTGCGTGATCGAGCTTTTCACCTGCTCGCGGCGCACCGCCGCCTTATTGTACGCGGCAATGCTCCTATCCGACCGCTGGCGCACCGTCAGCGGCAGACTGCTCTCGCAGATCGCGCTGTTGCGCTTGCCCTTCTCGGTGATAAGATACCGCCCGTCCTCCATGAGCCGCAGATGCTCCGTCTTGACCAGATCGTTCAGGCTCTCGGCGTAGTCGAAATAGTCGATCCCGTCGTCGCACATCGTCAGATCCTGCATCGTCGCGCCGTCCGCCGGCTCTGAAAGCCGCGAGGCGATATATAAAATGAGCAGCTTGATCTCCAGTTTATCCCGGATAAAGCCGACTTCCATCGCGTCCGCCTCCTGTCTATCGCTTTTCTGACAGTATAGCAGTTTCCCGCCGATTTGTAAAGGAAAAGCCGCACTAATGGCAGGCGCAGTAGCTCCTTGTGCTGTTGTAGTCGTTCGGCGTCTCCACCGCGTTGGGCGGGAAGAATTCGTTGATGGGGAACGCCACGCTGCGGAAGAGGCCGCAGGGATCCTCCGGCACGTCGCCGCCGCACTCGCACTGCGGCAGACAGTAGTCGTACACCGGAACGAGCAGCTGCGTGTCGCGCTCCAAGCGGACGAGCGTGAACTGTCCCAGCGTCACGCAGATACGCGGCGCGTCGTCGAATACCAGCTCGCTTGCAAAACTCTGCGCCACGAAGGACGGTATCTCCGCAACACGGCTCTGCGCCCCGTCGGCGTTCAGCGGCGTCGGCGCAAGGCGCGTCCCGAGGACGATGGGATCGACCGCCTCCACCACCGCAATGGGCAGATTCGTGCGCATCCGCCCCGGTACGTCCAGCTCGTCAAGCACCGCGTCGGAGGAGAATATCTTCGCGTTCCCCTCGCTGCCGAAGAGAATGCACCGCTTGTCGAACACGCACAGTCCCTCCACTTCGGTCTGGCGCGGTGTCCCGGTGCAGAAATGCAGCGTCACGCGGTAGTAAAAGCGCATATCCACGGAGTAAAACCCGCGGTTGAACGAAACCGGCTCCACGTCCGTGCAGACGTACAGCAGCTCCGCCGAACCGCCCTTGGCCATTTGGGATACGTTCAGCACCTCCCGCGCCTCCGCCGTCGGGTAGAAGCGCAGATCCTCCACGCAGTCCTTGTCGCGGCAGGCATCGAATATCTTTCGCGTATGAATGCACACGGATTCCCGGACACTGCTCAAATCGCAGACCGGCCCCGGCATCGTATTTTCAGGCATCGTATGACCTCCCGGTACGTAGTGAAAGAGAGATTTCTCTTTCACGCCAGTCTATGCCCTCTCCCGCGCGGCGGTGTCAACTTCGAAGCCTCTCAGCCCAGCTTCCCGCCGAGCCATACGAACGCCGCGCCCAGCGCGAAAAAGCCCGCCAAAATGACCGCCACGTTCACGCAAAACCGCCGAGCGCCCAGCCTCGGCAGCTCCAAAAACGGGTACGGGTACATCGCCTTGCTCCGCCCGATGGGCTTTCCCGTCTGGGCGCGCAGCATGGCAAAGGCGAAATACGCCAGCGGCAGCGACAGCCACCACACCGCGTTCCACACCGTCAGTCCGGCCTTGTCCTGCCACAAGAGCCACTGCGCCACCACCAGCCCCGGCGTGATATAATGGACGCAGAGATTTCCGAACGCGCCCAGCCCCTCCAGCCACGCCGCGTCCTGCCGCCGCTTCGCGTCAGGCACGAGGACGTAGGCAAAGATGAGGTGCGTCACGTAGACGCACAGCGTCGCGCTCAACGCAACGCCCGGTGCGGTGAGCCACGGCAAGCGCGCGCCGAACAGTCCAAGCAGCAGCTCGTAGACGACCACAAGGAGGTTGCTCAAATTCGTGTAGAACACGAACGCCCCGGCGCGGACGCATTGCTTCTCCGGCAGCCACACCGCCTTGAAAAGCCCCGCGCCGCCGAGCAGCGCGATCCCAAGTGCCGAGATTCGCAGCGGTGTCATGCCCCTCTCAGCTCCTTCAGCAGCGCGATCTCGCGGGCGTATCCCTCCAGCTCATTCGGCGTTTCCAGCACGAACGGCAGCCCCGCCAGCGCCGGGTGGCGCACCACGCGGCCCAACGCCTCCGCGCCGAGATAGCCCTCGCCGATACGGGCGTGGCGATCCTTGTGTGCGCCCGGCGGGTTCATGCTGTCGTTGACGTGTACCGCCCTCAGCCGCCCAAGGCCGATGACCTTGTCAAACGCCGTCAGCACCCCGTCGAGGTCGCCCGCGATGTCGTACCCCGCGTCGGAGACGTGGCAGGTGTCCATGCACACGCCGAGCTTGTCCTTTAATTCCACGCGGTCGATGATCTCCCGCAGCTCCTCAAAGCGGCTGCCCACCTCGCTGCCCTTGCCCGCCATCGTCTCGAGCAGCACCGTGGTGCGCTGCTCCGGCTTTAAGATGGCGTTCAGCGTATCCGCGATTTGACCGATGCCGACCTCCACGCCCTGCCCGGTGTGGCTGCCGGGGTGGAAGTTGTAGACGTTCCCCGGCACGTACTCCATCCGTGCCAAATCATCGGCGAGCGTGAGGCGCGCAAACTCCCGCGTCCGCTCGTCCTTTGAGCAGGGGTTGATGGTGTACGGCGCGTGCGCCACCAGCGTCCCGAAGCCGTTCTCCTCGGCCAAGGCCAAAAACGCCTCCACATCCGCGCCGTCGATGGGCTTTGCCCGGCTGCCGCGCGGGTTGCGCGTGAAAAACTGGAAGGTATTCGCCCCGATGGACAGCGCCGTGCGTCCCATCGCCAAAAAGCCCTCCGAGGCCGACAGATGACATCCGATGTAAAACATAGCCCTTACTCCTTTTTCTCCTTGAGCGAGACGGTCTTCACCTCCGCCCGCCCGTTTTCTATCGTCACGACCCCGCACGTCGGGTTTCGCGCGTCACCCGCCGCGCCGGGGTTGAGCGTCAGCAGCGTCCCGTCGTTGTCCACGAGCGGCCGGTGCGTGTGGCCGAAGAGCAGCACCTGCGCGCCGTACTCCTTCGCGGCGTACATCGCCGCCATCGGCGAGCTTTTCACGTTCCGCGTGTGGCCGTGCAGCAGGAAAATCCGCACCCCGCCCAGCTCGATGAGCCGCTCCGGCTGGTCGAGGCTGCCCCAGTCGCAGTTCCCCGGCACACCCTCCATCGGCAGTGCCGGAAACTCTCGCCGCAGCTTCTCCAAATCACGCTGGCAGTCGCCCAAATGCAGCACATAATCCGGCTGCACCCGCGCCACCGCCCGCACCATATGCCCCACGTTCCCGTGGCTGTCCGACAGCACCAAAACTTGCATACACATCTCCCTTTCCCGCGCAAACGTCATATTTCCCATTGAAAACCCCCGCCCTTTGCGGTATGATATTCCTACCCTATCGCGCGACCGCCGCCGATAACCCACCCGTAGGGAGCGGCGTCCTCGACGCCCCGCACACCGCGCCATCGGTGAACGGTCGTAGGGGCGGACGACTCTGTCCGCCCTGTCATCCCCCGCTAAGCTGCCCCTAATCCCCTCAAAGGAGCTGATCCCATGACCTACGGCATTGTGGAGCTGGATCTCCACGGCATGAACACTTATCAGGCGCAAATCGCCATCGACGCGGCACTCCGCCGCGCCGGGAGCGGCACGTACCGTCTGCGCCTGATCCACGGCTATCACGGCGGCACGGCCATCCGCGATATGCTCTGGACGACCTACACCCACCGCGCGCAGGTCAAACGCCTCGTCTCTATCCACAACGGCGCGACCGACCTCGTCCTGCGCGAGTTCTGACGCTTTTACGCAAGGCTCGTCAGCGCTTTTCCGTCCAGCGCGGCGTACACCAGCGTCTCCCCCTCATAGCGCAGCTTGAGCGAGAAAAACGGTGTGTCCGCGTCGTGGATGAGATGCAGAAACAGCTTGTCGCCCGCCCACTGCGGCAGCGCGGCCAGCGCGTCCTTGTGGATCCATTCCAGCACACCCTCGTCGCACTCGCACAGCGTGCCGACCCAGCCCGTCGCGGTGAAGAGGTGCATATACTCCGTCTCCCAGCGGTCGGAGTCGAACGTGACAAGTCCGCGGTAGCGGTACTCCGTCAGCGTCAGCCCCGTCTCCTCCAGCGTCTCGCGGCAGATGCACTCCTCCGGGCTCTCCCCCGGCTCGAATTTCCCGCCGACGCCGATCCACTTGTCGTGGTTCATGTCGTTTTTCTTTTTCACCCGGTGGAGCATGAGGTACTCCCCTTTTTCGTTTTCGAGATAACACAGCGTTACGTTCTTCATTCCGCACCCTCCTGCCGCCGTTTCGCCCGACGATTCGCGTCAGGCGCATTCCGATGGCTCAGTATACTCCAAAACGCGCAAAAAAGCAAAGTCTTTTCTCTATAAACGCGCATAAACGCGCAAAAAAACGCATTCATTTTCATGGAGGAATCGCAAAATGGTTGACATAAAACCCGGCCGCTACCGCCATTTCAAGGGCAATGAATACGAGGTCATCGGCCTCGCCCGCCACAGCGAAACGTCAGAGCCGATGGTCGTCTACCGCGCCCTGTACGGAAACGGCGGCCTCTGGGTGCGCCCCGCCGCCATGTGGTCGGCGTGGGTGGAACGGGACGGTTATCGCGGGCCGCGCTTCGTCCCCGTGGAGGCGGAACATGAGTGATACCAACGATTTCCGCGTCCTCCGCTCCCGCCGCCGCACCCTCGCGCTGGAGATCACGCGGCAGGGCGAGGTCATCGTCCGCGCTCCGCTCCGCGCCTCCGAGACGGCCATTTCCGCCTTCGTGGCGAGCCACCGCGCGTGGCTTGAAACGCACCTCGCCCGCCAAAGGGCGTACCTCGCCGCCCACCCCGAGCCGAGTCCGGCGCAGGTCGAGCTTTGGAGAAAATCGGCGCAGGCACGTCTCCCCGAGCTTGTGAATTTTTGGGCGGCAAAAATGGGCGTCAGCCCTTGCGGCATAAGGATCACCGCCGCCCGCACCCGCTTCGGGAGCTGTTCAGCCAAGGGGCGGCTGTGCTTCTCGCTCTACCTGATGGCCTACCCCGACGAGGCAATCGAATACGTCGTCGTCCACGAGCTATCGCACCTGCGCCACCACGACCACTCCCCCGCTTTTTACGCCGAGGTGGCACGCTATCTCCCCGACTGGAAGCGCCGCCGCGGCCTGCTGCGGCAGTAAGAGCCGCCTGTTCTCTTGTGATTTTCACAAGAAAACGGGCGGTTTTCTTGTGCAGAGTCGCCAAAAATTCGACGCCGAGATTGACATCTGTGCAAAAAGCTGATAGGATAATCCTATCAATTGGAAACGTTACCGGGAATGTTTCCAATCGGCAGAGGTTGACAGTTCACAGGAGGCACGACGAATGACGATCAAGGATATTGCGAAGCTCTGTAACGTCAGCGTCAGCACCGTCTCCCGTGTGCTGAACAACCGACCCGACGTGAGCGAGGACGTGCGCAGCAAGGTGCTGTCCGCCATCAAGCGCAGCAACTACATCCCCAACAACAGCGCGCGCGACCTCGTGCGCACCAAGTCCGACACCATCGGCCTTGTGGTGCGCGGCGTTTCCAACCCGTTCTACACCGACATTATCCGCGCCATCGAAAGCACCATCACGCACTCCGGCTTCACGATGGTGATGCAGCAGATCGCCTCAGGCGACGACGAGATCAAGTGCGGCGCGGCGATGGAGCGTGAGAAGCGGCTGCGGGGCATTATCTTTTTAGGCGGGCGGTTCGACTACACCGCCGACGACCTCGCCCTGCTGAACATCCCGTTCGTCTGCTGCTCCTACTCCAACCGCTACGGTACGCTCAACGAGGGGGAGTATTCCTCCGTCTCCATCGCCGACGAGGAGACAGCCGAGGAGGCCGTGCGGGAGCTGTACCGCCACGGACACCGCCGTATCGCGGCGCTGATCTCCCGACCCGATGACCAGTCCATCAGCCAGCTTCGCTACGAGGGCTATGTCCGTGCGCTGCACGCGCTGGGACTGCCGCTGCGCTCGGAGCTGGTCATCACCACCAACAGCTTCGGCGTCCGCGACGCCTACAACGCCGTGCGCGAGCGGCTGGCGGAGGGTGCGGAGTTCACCGCGCTGTTCGCCATCGCCGATTCGATGGCCATCGGCGCGATGCGGGCGTTGATGGACGCGGGACGCGCCATCCCGGAGGACTGCTCCGTGATCGCCATTGACGGCTTGGAGCTGTCGGCCTACATCGAGCCGCCGCTGACGACGCTGTGCCAGCCGATGACGCAGATGGGACAGCGCAGCGCGGAGCTGCTGCTGGACATGGTGCAGCACAAGAGGACGCACGTGTGCGAGGTGCTGCCCACGACACTGCGCAAGGGGCGCAGCGTGCGCTCGATCGACTGAAAACGATTTTTGCACCGTAGCTTTATGGTGTGAAAATAAATTACTTGAATATGTAAAGGTCCTTGCCGACAGCAGCTTCCGCCGCTCCTTCCTGTTCACGGCACTGTTTGCCTTCGTGTCGGCGCTGCTCATCAACGTGCCGACCTTCACGATGGCCTGCTTCCTGACGAAGAACATCAAGGGCGTGGCCGCCGGCGCGGTAAAGGGCTGAACGCAGGCACGAAGCGGGGTGGGGCGTTCGCCCGCCCCGCCCTATCGTATCTATTTTATTTATCTATGAGAGAAGTGGAAGCATGAAACGAAGCAGCGGTATTTTGATGGCCGTGTCCTCCCTGCCCTCGCCCTACGGCATCGGCACGTTCGGCAAGGCGGCGTATGACTTTGCGGATTTCCTGAAGGCGGCCGGGCAGAGCTATTGGCAGATGCTGCCCCTCGGGCCGACGAGCTACGGCGACTCGCCGTATCAGAGCTTTTCCGCCTACGCGGGCAATCCCTACTACATCGACCCGGAGCTGCTGATTGCGGACGGGCTGCTGACGAAGCAGGAGTGTACCGCCTGCGATTGGGGCGACGACCCACGGAATGTGGACTACGGCAAGATTTACGAGAGCCGCTTTACGCTGCTGCGGAAGGCCTTCAAGCGAGGCCGCGAGCGCGACCGCGCGGAGGTCGCCGCCTTTGTATCGGAAAACGAGCGGTGGCTGGCGGATTATGCGCTGTATATGGCGTGTAAACGGCACTTCGGCATGAAAGCGTGGACGGAGTGGCCGGAGGATATTCGGCTGCGCGAGGACGCGGCGTTGGACAAATACCGGACGCTGCTTAAAGAGGACGTGTCGTTCTTCGTCTACGTGCAGTACCTCTTTTTCAAGCAGTGGAAGGCGCTGCGCGACTACATTCACGCGCTGGGGATACGCATCATCGGCGATATGCCCATCTACGTGGCGATGGACTCCGCCGACGTGTGGGCAGAGCCGCAGTTCTTCCGGCTCGACGAGAAGTTGGTGCCGAGGGCGGTGGCGGGCGTGCCGCCGGATTACTTCACCGCCGACGGGCAGCTTTGGGGCAACCCGCTCTATGACTGGAACGCCATGCGCGAGGACGGCTTCGGCTGGTGGATTCGGCGTATCGACGGCGCGGGGAAGCTCTTCGACGTGCTGCGTATTGACCATTTCCGCGGCTTGGAGAGCTATTGGGCTGTCCCCTACGGCGACACCACGGCCAAAAACGGGCAGTGGATCAAAGGGCCGGGGATGGACCTCGTGGCGCGGCTGAAGGGCTGGTTTCCGCAGCTTGAGTTCATCGCGGAGGACTTGGGCTACACCACGCCGGGCGTGGCGCAGCTCCTGCGCGACTCCGGCTGGCCGGGCATGAAGGTGCTGGAATTTGCCTTCGACTCGCGCGACAGCAGCAGCTACCTGCCGCACACCTACAACGAACACTGTATCTGCTACACCGGAACGCACGACAACAGCCCGCTCCTCCTCTGGCGCGAGGAGGCCAAGGCGGAGGACATCGCCTATGCGCGGGAGTACCTCGCCCTGACGGATGAAGAGGGCTTCCACTGGGGCGTGCTGCGCGGCGGCATGAGCAGCGTGGCGGCGCTGTTCATCGCGCAGATTCAGGACTATCTCGGCCTCGGCGCAGGCCACCGCATGAACACACCGGGGACGCAGGGCGGCAACTGGACGTGGCGGCTGCTGCGCGGTGAGCTGACGTTCGCATTGGCGAAAAAAATACGCCGCATGACGCAGCTCTACGGCCGCACGGAACGCCCAAAAACGACCGAAAACGAACCAAAAAGCGAACCCGAAAACACCTGATACACCACCGCCGCGGACGCCCTGCGTCCGCGGCAGTGATTGTTTTCCCCTCATGCAGCGTGCTTTTCGAGTATACTGCGCAGGGCGGAGAGGGAGCTGGTGTGACAGCGTTCGATGACGGTCGAGCTGCCTCTGAGTTCGCTCAAGGCACTCTGCACCAGCTTGTGGGACATGGTGGAGGTGAAGAAGATCATCAAATCCGGCTTGCCCAGCTTGTTCTTCAGCCCTCCGGCGGGCTTTGTAAATACCTTGGCGGAGCAGCGATACGTCTGACACAGCTCCTTATAGCGGCGTTCCATACATTCGTTGCCGCCTAAGATGACAACGCTCATGGTGGTCTCCTTTCTTTTGGTTAAAGTTCTCTAACTTAAAGCTTTTGAAAACCGTCCGACGGGCAGCACGTCCGCCGGACGGTCTTCTTGGAAGATGAGGTCTTACTTTTTCAGGAACGAGAACATTCCCTTTTTCTCGTAGGGGTGCGCTGTCACATTCAGCACCTGATAGCCCGTGGCGGCGACGGCCTCACGGAGTGCCTGCTCGTCCAGCGGCTCGTCGGAGAGGATGACCGTCTCCCCTTTTGCGTGGGAGGACGTGACCTTCCGGACCTTGCAGGTATTGCGGACGGTGTCGTTGACGTGGCTCTCGCACATGGCGCAGGCCATACCGTCGATGGTAAGCACGGTTTCGATCATCGTTGACACCTCCCTCCTATGACTGCTTGCTGTGGCACCGGCCGTGCATGGCGCAGTGCGCGCAGCCCGCACCGCAGGAGGACTTTCCCGCCTTCTTTTGGCGCAGCAGGTAGCGGATGATGAGAAAGACAACGACGAGCAGGGCAAGACTGATGAGAATCGTGCCTAAGTTCGCTGACAGCCATTGCAGCATGAAAATTCACTCCTTTCAGGGATTTCGCTCAGAGACTCGGCACTCGGTGATTACTTCACGGAGAGCTTGGTGGCCTCCTTGTAGGGGCGCACGAGCATATAGATCAGACCCGCCAGCAAGATCACGGCCACGATGACGCCGAGGACGTTGACGCTGCCCGTGAACAGGCCGCCGAACTGGTTAATCATCAGGGCGATGACATACGCGAAGCCACACTGATAGCCGATGGCGAACCACGTCCACTTGCGGTTGTTCATCTCGCGCTTGATAGCGCCGATAGCCGCGAAGCAGGGAGCGCACAGCAGGTTGAAGACGAGGAAGCTATACGCGGTAACGCCCGTGAAGGCTGCGGCCATGGCGTCATAGACGCTGCCGTCGCCGCCGCCGTACAGAACGCCCAGCGTACCGACGATGTTCTCCTTGGCGACAAGTCCGGTGATGGAGGCCACGACCGCCTGCCAGTTGCCCCAGCCGAGGGGCGCGAAGATCCAGTCGATCGCACCGCCGATGGCGGCGAGGATGGAGCAGTCGATTTGGTCATCGGAGAGCATTTGGAACTGGCCGTCCACCCAGCCGAAGTAGCTGGTAAACCAGACAAAGATGGTGGACAGGAGGATGATCGTTCCGGCCTTCTTGATAAAGCTCCAGCCGCGCTCCCACATGGAGCGGAGGACGTTGCCGAGGGTCGGCCAGTGGTAGGCGGGCAGCTCCATGACGAAGGGAGCCGGCTCGCCGGAGAACATCTTGGTCTTCTTGAGCATGATGCCGGAGAGGATGATGGCGGCCATGCCGATGAAATACGCGGAGGTAGAGACCCACGCACTGCCGCCGAAAATCGCGCCCGCGATCATGGCAATGAACGGAACCTTTGCGCCGCAGGGGATGAACGTGGTGGTCATGATGGTCATGCGGCGGTCACGCTCATTTTCGATGGTACGGGAGGCCATAACGCCGGGGATGCCGCAGCCCGTACCGATGAGCATGGGGATGAAGGACTTACCGGACAGGCCGAACTTACGGAAGATACGGTCGAGGACGAACGCGATACGCGCCATATAGCCGCACGCCTCAAGGAAGGCAAGGAGCAGGAACAGCACGAGCATTTGGGGGACGAAGCCCAGCACCGCGCCGACACCGGCGACGATACCGTCCAAAATCAATCCGCTGAGCCAGTCAGCCGTTCCGGCACGCTCCAGCGCGTCGCCGACCAGCGTGGGGATACCGGGTACCCAAACGCCGTAGTTGGCGGGGTCAGGCTCTTCGCCGATCTCGGCGAGCTTCGCCTCGGCGGCCTCGTAGTCGGCCAACGTGGCTGTCTCGGTGGTGACGGCCAGCGTCTCCTCATCCTCCACTTCGTAGGTGAAGGTATTGTCGGCAGCCAGCGTGCCGTTGGCCTCGATGTAGGCGTTGTAGCCGTCCACGATGGTGGCGGCGTTGCTGTACGCCTCGGACACCTCGTTGTACTCGGCAGAGCCGATACCGAAGAGGTGCCAGCCGTCGCCGAACAGGCCGTCGTTCGCCCAGTCCGTCGCGGCAGAGCCGACGGTGACCATAGAGATATAGTAGACGAGGAACATCACGAGCGCGAAGATGGGCAGACCCAGCCAGCGGTTCGTGACCACGCGGTCGATCTTATCGGAGGCGGAGAGCTTGCCTGCGTCCTTTTTCTTGTAGCAGGCCTTGATGATCTCCGCGATGTAGACGTAGCGCTCGTTGGTGATGATGCTCTCGGCATCGTCGTCCAGCTCCTGCTCGGCGGCCTTGATGTCGTTTTCGATGTGGGTCATCTTCTCGGCGGGAATCTTGAGCTGGTCAAGCACCTTGTCGTCGCGCTCGAAGATCTTGATGGCGTACCAACGCTGCTGCTCCTCGGGCAGACCGTGAACGGCGGCCTCCTCGATGTGGGCGATGGCATGTTCCACCGGGCCGGAGAAGGTGTGCATGGGGACGGTCTTCGTCGTCTTAGCGGCCTCCACGGCGGCCTCGGCGGCCTCCATAATGCCCTCGCCCTTGAGAGCGGAAATCTCCACGATCTTGCAGCCCAGCTCACGGCTGAGTTCCTCGACGTTGATCTTGTCTCCGTTCTTGCGCACCACGTCCATCATGTTGATGGCGATGACCACGGGAATGCCCAGCTCGGTGAGCTGCGTGGTGAGGTAGAGGTTGCGCTCGAGGTTCGTACCGTCAATGATGTTCAAAATAGCGTCGGGCCGCTCTTTGATGAGGTAGTTACGTGCCACGACCTCCTCCAGCGTGTACGGGGACAGGGAGTAGATGCCGGGCAGGTCCATAATGGTCACGTCCTCGTGCTTCTTGAGCTTGCCCTCTTTCTTCTCCACGGTAACGCCCGGCCAGTTTCCCACGAACTGGT
>CAVGSO010000013.1:0-35442 GCA_963631875.1 Firmicutes bacterium CAG:341
GTTTGCAGGTTTCAAGCCGCTTTATGAACGCTCAAAAGATCGCTCACATTTCCTTGATCGCGGCCTGTGCGGCGGCCAAGCGGGCGATGGGGACACGGAACGGGGAGCAGGAGACGTAGTCCAGCCCGACCTTGTGGCAGAACTCCACGCTGGAGGGGTCGCCGCCGTGTTCACCGCAGATACCCAGGTGCAGGTCGGGGCGGGTGGCGCGGCCGAGCTTGCAGGCCATATCCACCAGCTTGCCCACGCCCACCTGATCGAGACGGGCAAACGGGTCGCTCTCGTAGATCTTGTTGTCGTAGTAGGCGGGCAGGAACTTCCCGGCGTCGTCGCGGCTGAAGCCGAACGTCATCTGCGTCAGGTCGTTCGTGCCGAAGGAGAAGAACTCGGCCTCCTTGGCAATCTCGTCGGCAGTGAGGGCGGCGCGGGGGATCTCGATCATCGTACCGACGAGGTACTTCATCTTCATGTTCGCGGCGGCCAGCTCCTCATCGGCGGTTTTGACGACGACGTCCTTGACGAACTTCAGCTCCTTGACCTCGCCGACCAGCGGGATCATGATCTCGGGGACCATGTTCCAGTCGGGGTGCTTCTTCTGCACGTTGATGGCGGCGCGGATGACGGCACGGGTCTGCATGACGGCGATCTCCGGGAACGTGACGGCCAGACGGCAGCCGCGGTGACCCATCATGGGGTTGAACTCGTGCAGGGAAGCGATGATGGCCTTGATATCGGCCACAGACTTATTCATATCCTTCGCCAGCAGCTCGATGTCGCGCTCCTCGGTGGGAACGAACTCGTGCAGGGGAGGATCGAGGAAGCGGATAGTGACGGGGCAGCCCTCCATAGCCTCATAGATGCCCTCAAAGTCGCCCTGCTGCATGGGCAGCAGCTTGGCCAGTGCCTTCTCGCGCTGCTCCTTGGTGTCGGCACAGATCATCTCGCGGATGGCGGCGATGCGGTCGCCCTCGAAGAACATATGCTCGGTACGGCACAGGCCGATGCCCTGTGCGCCGAGGGAACGGGCGCGGGCCGCGTCGGCGGGCGTGTCGGCGTTGGTGCGCACCTGCAGGCGGCGGAACTTATCCGCCAAGGCCATGATGCGGCCGAAGTCGCCGCCCACGTTGGCGTCCACGGTGGGCATAGCACCGTCGTAGATATTGCCGGTAGAGCCGTCCAAGCTCAGCCAGTCGCCCTCGTGGTACGTCTTGCTGGAGAGGGTGAACTGCTTGTTCGCCTCGTCCATGTTGATCGCGCCGCAGCCGGAGACGCAGCACTTGCCCATGCCGCGCGCCACCACGGCGGCGTGGGAGGTCATACCGCCGCGCACGGTCAGAATGCCCTGTGCGGCCTTCATGCCCTCGATGTCCTCGGGGGACGTCTCCAAGCGGACGAGCACGACCTTCTCGCCGCGGGCAGCCCACTCCTTGGCGTCCTCGGCGGTGAAGACGATCTTGCCGCAGGCCGCGCCGGGGGAGGCGGGCAGCGCCTTGCCGACAGGCTCGGTGGCCTTGAGCGCCTTCGGGTCAAACTGCGGGTGCAGCAGCGTGTCGAGGTTGCGCGGGTCAATCATGGCCACGGCCTGCTGCTCGGAGATCATGCCCTCATCCACGAGGTCGCAGGCAATCTTCAGCGCGGCGGGCGCGGTACGCTTGCCGTTGCGGCACTGGAGCATATAGAGCTTGCCGTGTTCCACGGTGAACTCCATGTCCTGCATATCGCGGTAGTGATCCTCCAAAATATGGCAGACCTTGACGAAGTCGGCATACGCCTCGGGGAACTTCTCGGCCATCTCGGCGATGGGCATCGGGGTGCGGACACCGGCCACCACGTCCTCGCCCTGCGCGTTCGTCAGGAACTCGCCCATGAGCTTCTTCTCGCCCGTGGCGGGGTCGCGGGTAAAGGCAACGCCCGTGCCGCAGTCGTCACCCATGTTGCCGAACGCCATCGACTGGACGTTGACGGCCGTACCCCAAGAGTAGGGGATGTCGTTATCGCGGCGATAGACGTTGGCGCGCGGGTTATCCCAAGAGCGGAAGACGGCCTTGATCGCGCCGATGAGCTGCTCCTTGGGGTCGGTGGGGAAGTCCGCGCCGATCTTGGCCTTGTACTCGGCCTTGAACTGCATGGCCAGCTCCTTGAGGTCGGCGGCGTCCAGCTCCACGTCCTGCGTCACGCCCTTCTTTTCCTTCATGGCGTCGATGAGCTGCTCAAAGTACTTTTTGCCCACCTCCATGACGACGTCGGAGTACATCTGGATGAAGCGGCGATAGCAGTCCCACGCCCAGCGGGGGTTGTTGGATTTCTTGGCGATCACGTCCACCACGTCCTCGTTCAAGCCGAGGTTCAAAATGGTGTCCATCATGCCGGGCATGGAGGCGCGTGCGCCGGAGCGGACGGAGACGAGCAGGGGATTTTCAAGATCGCCGAACTTCTTGCCGGTGATCTTCTCCATCTTCTCGATATATTCCATAATCTCGGCCATGATCTCGTCGTTGATCTGACGGCCATCCTCATAATACTGCGTGCAGGCCTCGGTCGTGATGGTGAAGCCCTGCGGGACGGGCAGACCGATGTTGGTCATCTCGGCGAGGTTCGCGCCCTTGCCGCCCAGCAGCTCACGCATCTTTGCGTTGCCCTCGGTGAACAGGTAACAAAACTTTTTGCTCATGACGTTTCCTCCGTATATAAATTCGTTGTACCAAACAATGAGAACAACTTATTATAGTCATAAAATCAGGCAAAAGCAAGTCTTTTTCCTGTTTTCTTGAAATTTTCGTTGAAAAATTTCTTTTTCACTCCTTGCCCAAGCGGTAGGTTCCCCATACCCACGGGCGGAATTTTCTTCCTTTTCGTAAAAAAACCCATTTACAGATGGGGAAAATGTTTGTATAATGTGGGGAAGCGTATCCCCATAACAGGAACAAATAGATATAGGAGGAACAAAATCGTGTCTTACAAAATTCTGGTCGTGAACCCCGGCTCGACCTCCACCAAAATCGGTGTTTTTGAGGACGAGAAGCTGGTCTTTGAGAAGACCCTGCGCCACAGCGCGGAGGAGCTGTCCCAGTTCAACACCATCCCCGCGCAGAAGGATTGGCGGCGCGACCTCGTCATGAAGGCCGTGCGCGAGCAGGGCATCGATCCCCACACGCTGAACGCCGTCTCCGGCCGCGGCGGTCTGCTGCGTCCCATCCGCGGCGGCACGTATGCCGTCAACGACAACCTCGTGCGCGACTGCACCATCGGCGTGCAGGGGCAGCACGCCTCCAATCTGGGCGGCCTGATCGCCCGCGAGATCGGTGATGAGCTGGGCATCCCCTCCTACATCGTTGACCCCGTGGTCGTGGACGAGCTGGCCGACGTGGCGCGCTACGCAGGTCATCCCCTCTTCCAGCGCGTGAGCATCTTCCACGCCCTAAACCAAAAGGCCGTGGCCAAGCGCTTTGCCAAGGAGCACGGCAAGAAGTACGAGGACCTCAACCTCATCGTCTGCCACATGGGCGGCGGCTGCTCCGTCGGTGCGCACGTCAAGGGCAGCGTCGTGGACACGCAGAACGCGCTGGACGGCGACGGTCCGTTCTCCCCTGAGCGTTCCGGCTCTCTGCCCACCGGGCAGCTCGTGAAGCTCTGCTGCTCCGGCAAGTACACCGAGGCCGAGCTGACCCGTATGCTCTCCGGGCGCGGCGGCCTGGTGGCCTACACCGGGTCGAACGATATGCGCTACCTGCTCGCCGAGGCCACGCACGATAAGAAGATCGCCGGCGTCGTGGATGCCTTCCACTATCAGATCGGCAAGGAGATCGGCGCGATGGCCGCCGTCATGCACGGCAAGGTCGATCAGATCATCTTCACCGGCGGTATCGCCTACGGTCAGGAGACGATCGACGCCATCTCCGAGATGGTGAGCTGGATCGCACCCATCACGGTCTATCCCGGCGAGGATGAGCTGCTGGCACTGGCTGAGGGCGCACTGCGCGTGCTGCGCGGCGAGGAAAAGGCCAAGGAATACCGCCGTCCCCGCCCCGAGGATAACGAGTAAGGCAAAGGCAAGCTTCAACTGAACCATAAGGCTCCCCCGTTTTCGTAAATCGAAAGCGGGGGAGTCTTTGACATTAAGCGGAGCTATTTGGTTGAAATACCGCCGCGCCGACGGCGCGGGGAGATCGGATGGCACGCCCCGCCGTCACAGCACGTTTCCCAGCAACTCGTCGGCGGTATCGACGACCGTCTCCGCGCCGGCCTCTTGCAGCGCCTCACGTCCGCGGAAGCCCCAGCTCACGGCGAGGAGCGGCAGCCCTGCGCTGCGGGCAAAGGCCACGTCCACCTCGCTGTCGCCGACGTAGGCGGCCTCGTCGGCGGTCACGCCCAACGCGGCGAGGGTGCGGAAGGCCATCTCCGGCGCGGGCTTGGCGGGAATATCGTCCTGCTGGCCGAACGCACGCAGGCCGGGGAAGAACCGCGCCGCCAGCTCGCGCGTCGCGCCGTCGGGCTTGTTGGAGACCACGGCGCATCGCACCCCGGCCTTTTCCAGCGCGGCCAGTGCCTCGGGAATGCCGGGGTAGGGCGCGGTTTTGACGCAGCTATGCGCCTCGTACCACGTCCGGTATTCGGCCAATATCGCTTCAAAATCGTCGCCGCCGACCTCCGGCGGCAGGGCGCGCTCCATCAGCTTGCGCGCGCCGTTGCCCACGAAGGACCGCACCTCCTCCGCCGTGCGGAGGGGATAGCCGTGGACGGAGAGGATGTGGTTCACCGCGTCCGTCAGGTCGGCAAGCGTGTCCAGCAGCGTACCGTCCATGTCAAACAGAATCGCTTTGTACTTTGTCATGGTGTCGTCTCCCTTTGATGAGGTGCGGCAGCAGGAGGCTGCCGAGAATGAGTAAAATACCGACGAGACCGAGCGGTGTGATCTGCTCGTGCAGCAGCACCGCGCCGAAAACGGTCGCAAACGTGGGGCTCAGCGCACAGAACAGCCCCGCCCGCTGGGCGGTGGTGTGGCTCTGCGCCACGGGCTGAAGCGTATAGCCGAACCCGGTGCAGACGATGACGAGTGCCAAAATAATGCCCCACTCCGTCCCGGTCTGCGGCAGGCGCGGCGTTTCGAACAGGAGCGAGCCGACGAGGGCGAACGTCCCCAAAAAGCCCACCTGCAAAATACCCAGCACAAAGCCGTCCTCCTGATGGGCGAAGCGGTCGGTGGCGATGATGGCGCAGGCGTACACCAGTGCGGCCAGCAGCGCGATACACTCACCGCCGCCGAGGCGGAACGTCCCGCCGCCGGAGGTCAGCAGCCCCACACCGACCAACGCCACGGCGGCACTGACGAGCGTGACGGGCTTGGGCGCAACCCGCGTCACCGCCGCTTCGAGCAGCGGGACAAAGAGAATGGCCATATTTTCCAGCAGCGACACCGTGCCGGAGTTCACCGTTTGCAGCGCGAACATCTCACACGACATGACCACGAAGAACAGCCCGCCCAGCAGTGCGCCGCGCCGCAAAGTACGGCGGGAAACGTGCCGCAGCCGCTTCCCGAACAGCACTGCCAGCAGCGCGAACGCCAGCAGGAACCGCACCGCCAGCAGGTTAAAGGCCGACATCGTGCCTAAGCCCAGCTTATTGAAGACAAAGGACGTGCTGCGGGCGATAATGACACCGGCCAGCAGCAGCTCGGCGCGTTTTTCCGACATGAAGGCCGCCTCCCATTCTCTATTTTACAGGAGTATACGCCTATTTTACAGGGAAATAAAGAAGCCTTTTTCATTGAAAAACCGAAAGTCTCGTCTATATTTCCCTCGCCCGCCGTCTATATAACGCGCACTTTACGCCTTCTTGCCCCGGAAGAGGCCGCCGATGGCCTCAATGACCGCGAAGACGATGAGGTAGTACACCACGTTCATCTTGTGCGAGTAGACGGTGGCAAAGACCATGAAGCAGGAGCAGAGAATGGCCAGCACAGGCATGACCTTGCCGCGGAAGGCGGAGAGCGAGCGGTTCTTCATCAGCGTGAGGTAGATGGGGATGTAGAGGACGTAGAGCGTGATGATGGGCAGCTCGGAGGAGTCGAACTTGAACGGGCCGAATGCGCCCATCATCGTCCCGCCGTAGAAGTACAGCAGCCACAGTGCCGTGACGAGCAGACCGAACACGGCGGAATTCCCGGCCATATTCGTGCTGGGATCGACGTTCTTGAACATCGCCAGCTTGGGACTGCCGCTCTCCGTGGCCAGATCGAACATCCCGCGCGTGGCGGACATCATCAGCCCGTTGCACGTTCCCCAGCAGGAGATGACGACGAAAGCGAAGATGGCCGCGCCCGCCACGTCGCTGAAGACGTTCTGGAACGCGATCTTCGCGCCGGCCTCGCCGCCCGCCATCATGACCTCGGACGTCACCGCGCCGGAGAGGCCGACGTAGTAGGTGACGTAGACGATGGCGATAATGACCGTGCCGATGAGCAGCGCGAGGGGCATATTCTTCTTGGCGTTCTTCAGCTCCGTGCCGATGGAGGTGGCGCAGATCCAGCCCTCAAACGCGAACGCCAGCGACACGACTGCGCCGAACAGCCCCTCAGCAAAGGGGATCTCGGTGACGACGTTGGAGAAGTTGAACTGCGTCATCCCGGTGGACAGGCCGACCGCCGTGCCGACCACGGCCATCAGCAGCAGCGGGATGAGCTTGATGACGGTGGTGGTGATGGCGAATTTCCCGGCCAGCTTGGGCGCAAGGGCGTTCATCGTGTACGTGACGACCATGAAGATGCAGGCGAGCATCATCGTGCGGCCTCCGGTCACGGCATCGTCCCAGCCCATCAGCACACCGAAATAGCGCGCGGGCAGCCAGCACAGCACGCCCGTCATGGCGGGGTAGTAGATGGTCGCCATAAACCAGCCGAGGTAGTAGCTGTACGTCTTGCCGCAGGAGGCGGCGGCGTAGCCCACCAACCCCTCCGCACCCTCGTGGCTCTGCGCCACAATGCCGAACGTGCAGGCACTGATGATCATGACCACACCCATGATGAGAAAGGCGAGGATGCCGACGGTCAGGTTGCCGCCCGTCTTCGTCAGAACGGCCTCCGCCTTGAAGAAGACACCCGAGCCGATGACCGTACCCACCACAAGCGCGATGGCCACAGGAAGTGTGTAGCGTTTTTCCATAGTCTTGTTTCCTTTCAATTTCCGGTTCTCCTCGCGGCACAAAGCCGCTTTCATACATTATAGTAATATGGCGGCGTTAGACAAGCCGCTTTTGCAACGAAACAAAAGGGAAAAACCACCGTTTTTTCGCCCTTTTCAACAAACTGCCGCCTTTTGAGGACGAAAAATCGCAAAAACGCCCCATCCGCACCGAACCACTCGGTGAATACCCGTAGGGGGCGGCGTCCTCGACGTTCCGCACACACCGCGCCCTCGATGAACGGTCGTAGGGCGGGATACCCTCACCTCGCCGCCGCGCCGCAGGTGCAAAATCCCCGCGGCGGAAATTGGTTTTTCTGTTGCCATGCGGCAAAATATGTGGTATTCTGTGGCGGATGAGATCAAACGACAGGGGGAGCGGGGCGCATGAGAGTGATCACCGGGACGGCGCGCGGGCGCGTGCTGAAGGAGCTGGAGGGCATGGAGACACGCCCGACGACGGGCAAGGTGAAGGAGAGCCTGTTTTCCATCATCCAGTTTGACATCGAGGGGCGGCGGGTGCTGGATCTCTTCGCCGGGACGGGACAGCTCGGCATTGAGGCGCTGAGCCGCGGCGCGGCGGAGTGCGTCTTTATCGACCGGCGTGCCGACGCGGTGAAGCTGATCCGCGAAAACCTTGCGCTGTGCAGCTTGGAGGACAGGGCGCGGGTGCGGCAGGGCGAGGCGCTGCCGTATCTTCGCAGCGGGGAGAAGTTCGACATCATCTTTCTCGACCCGCCGTATGCCAGCGGTCTTTTGCCGCAGGCGTTGACGGAGATCGCAGCGTTTGACATTTGCCGCGCACATGGTATAATAATAGCGGAGAGCAGCGCGGATGCGGTGCTGCCCGATATGCCGTCGCCCTATGCGCTTTACAGGGAGTACCGCTACGGCAAGATCAAGCTGACGGTGTATCATCGCGGCGGAAACGAGGAAACGGAATGAGTATCGCCATCTATCCCGGCAGCTTCGACCCCATCACGCTGGGGCATTTGGACATTATCCGCCGCGCCAGCGGCTGCTTTGACAAGCTCTGCGTCTGCGTGATGGTCAACTGCGAGAAAAAGCAGCCCATGTTCACGCCGGAGCGGCGGCTGGAGCTGATCCGGCGCAGCGTGGCGTCGTTTCCCAACGTAGAGGTGGAGAACTGGCGCGGCCTGCTGGCGGATTACGCGCGGGAGAAGGGCGCACACATTCTCATTAAAGGTGTGCGCAGCTGCGCCGACTTCGAGCTGGAAAGTCAAATGGCGCGTATCAATCAGGGCATCTGCCCGGAGCTTGAGACGCTGCTGCTGCCCGCCAGCGCGACGTATGAGCATTTCAGCTCCACGATGGTGCGCGAGATGATTCGCTACGGGCAGCCCTTGGAGAAGTATGTACCGGCACCGATCGCCGAGGAATTGAAACGGCAGCGCGGCTGAACGCTGCCCGGAAAAAGAGAAAGGACGGATGGCCCTATGGAAGAAAAGGATGTGCAGAGACTGCTGGATATGCTGTTTGGCATGATTGATGAGGCGAAGAGCGCGGCGTTCAGCCCCGATAAGTGCGTGATCAACCGCGACGAGGCGTTGGATCTGCTTGACGAGATACGCGCCAAGCTGCCGTTGGAGCTGAAGAAGGCCAAGGAGCTGATCGCCGCACGCAGTGAGTATGTGGCGGGCGCGAAGAAAGAGGTCGAGGCCATGCTGCGTCAGGCGGAGCTGGACGCGCGGACGATCGTGTCCGAGAGCGAGACCATCCAGCTTGCGCGGCAGAAGAGCAACGAGATCGTCCGCCGCGCAGAGGATCGAAGCAAGGAGCTGTACCACGTGGCCAACACATACACCGAGGACGCGCTGCGGCGCACCGAGGAGGCCATTCAGGCCGCGCTGAGCGAGGTGCAGGCCTCCCGCGCCCGCTTCCGCGCCACGAGTCAGGAGCTGATGGCCGAGCAGCGAGCGCAGCTAAACGCCGGCGCGAATCAGAGCAGCGAGGGCGAAGCGCGGTAAGGGCTGTGGCATTTGTGAAAAGCAGCTAAAAAACGGCACGTAATTTCTACGTATTGCACAACAGAATTATATCTTGTGGTAAGCGAAGCCGGTAGACACTATATTTTGTGTCTACCGGCTTTTTGGGAGGATTTTTATAGAACATACGTTTCCGAATGCAGAAAAATCCGCTTTCTTTACCAAAATTTCAAACGACTGTGGCGAAACTGCCGGCAGATTTTTCCCTTGCAAAGTGCGGGGATATTATGTATACTTACCTCATAAGTGGTGAATTGTGGGGGTAGCGTCCCTATTTGTGGGGCATAAGCCCACGGTTCGCTGAGAATGCACGGAAGGGGGCGGCTCTATGACAGGTCAATACGCGCACAACATCGACGCGAAGGGTCGCCTCTTCATTCCCGCCGCGCTGCGGCGTGAGCTGGGGCAGACGCTCCACGTCACCGTGGGGCAGGATCACTGCCTGTCCGTCTTCTCCGACGAGAGCTGGGCGACGTTTATGGACAAGCTCAAGGCCCTCTCGTACAGCGAAATCAAGAAGCTCCGTGTTCTCTTCGCCTACGCGGCGGACTGCGAACCCGATCCGCAGGGGCGTATTCTCCTGCCCGCCAAGCTGCGCGAATACGCGGGGCTGACGAAGGAGGTCGTGGTCGTCGGAAGCTACGACCGCGCCGAGATTTGGGACGCAAAGCGCTGGGCTGCGCTTGAGGAGGGCGACTTCTCGACCGGGAAGCTGGAGGACACGATGGCGGAGCTGGGACTGTGATGGCGGACGAAAAGGACTACGGCCACGTTCCCGTGCTGCTGGACGAATGCCTCGACGCACTCTCCCTGCGGCCTGACGGCGTGTACGTGGACGGGACGCTGGGACGGGCGGGTCACTCGCTGGCAATCGTCAAGCGACTGACGACCGGGCGGCTCATCGGCATTGACCGGGATGAAACGGCAATCCTCGCCGCGCGGGAGCGGCTGGCGGACTACGCCGACCGCGTGACGCTCGTACACAGCAACTTTGACCGCGTGGGCGAGATTTTAGACGAGCTGGGGCTCGATGGCGCGGACGGAATGCTCTTCGATTTGGGCGTATCGTCCCCACAGCTTGACGAAGCGGAGCGCGGCTTTTCCTATATGCAGGACGCGCCGCTGGATATGCGCATGGACCGCTCCGCGCCGCTGACGGCGCGGGAGGTCGTGAACGAGTGGCCGTATGAAGACCTGCGGCGCATTTTATACGAATACGGCGAGGAGCGGTACGCGCCGTCCATCGCCAAGCATATCTGCTCCGCGCGGGAGCGTGCGCCCATTGAGCGCACCGGGGAGTTAGCGGACATCATCCGCTCGGCCATGCCGCCGCAGGCACTGCGGGAAAAGCAGCACCCGGCCAAGCGCAGCTTTCAGGCGCTGCGTATCGCCGTCAACGGTGAGCTGGACGCGCTGCCGCCGATGCTGGAATCCGCCGTGTCCCATCTGCACCGAGGCGGGCGGCTGGCGGTCATCTCGTTTCACTCGCTGGAGGATCGCATCATCAAGAAGACGCTGCAGGAGATGGCCACGGGCTGCACCTGCCCGCCGGAGTTCCCGGTGTGCGTGTGCGGCAAAAAGCCCCGCATACGGCTCGTGAGCCGCAAGCCCATCGTGGCGGACGCTGCGGAGCTGGAGCGAAACCCCCGCGCACGCAGTGCCAAGCTCCGCGTGGCGGAGAAGGTGTGAAAACGAAGTATCCGGTGAAAAGAACCGCCGCAGGAAAGGAAGTGACCGCGCTATGGCCGATAATAGAACCCGCTCTGCCGTCTACGGCAGCCTCGCCTACGACCTCGACGCTTTGGCGCGGGAACGCCAGTTGGACGATGCGGGAAAGCTGCCGCAGAGGGCGCAGGAGCGTCAAATACAGTCAATGCCGCGTCAAAAAGCGGCAGCAAAGACCGCAGTGCGCCTCTCCCCCGCCGTGCTGATCGGGACGGTAGTCGTGACGGCGATGGTGATCGCGCTGATGCTGTGCTACGTGAAGCTGACGGGCATTTCGGACAGCGTATCGAGCATCAAGCGCGAGATCTCCGCGTTGGAGGATGAGCATATCGCGCTGCTGACGGAGTACGAGAAGACGTTTGATTTATCCACCGTCAAGGAGGCGGCGGAGGCAGCGGGGATGAGCAAGCCCACGAGCGGGCAGATCGTCTACATCGACCTATCGGGCGCGGACACGGCACAGGTCTATGCCGCCGGAGGGAGCGCCGCGCTGAACGGCCTGACCGGAAGGCTGGCGGAGGCTTGGGCCTACGCGGTGGAATATTTCCGCTGAGGTGTGCTTATAGTGGCAAGGAGTAAGAAGGTGACTTCTTGCTCCTTGCTTGGCCTTTGAATTACGGGACACAGGGTGCGCAAAGGGCGCAAAAGGAGCGAAACGTGGCAGCAAACGGCAACCAAAACCGAAAAAGTGAGAGCATTCGCCGGGCAAATCGGGTCATTCAGAGCCGCACCTTCGTGCTGATGCTCATCATGGGCATTTTCATGTTCGTACTGCTGTTCTTTCGGCTGTACGACCTTCAGATCACGCGGCACGAGGAGCTGCAGGGCAAGGCCGTGAGCCAGCAGACGCGGCGCACGGTCGTCACCGCCTCGCGCGGTACGATCTACGACGCGAGCGGGAATATACTGGCCATCTCCGCGAGTGCGGAGACGATCATCCTCTCCCCGCTGGAGATCGATCAGGCGGTGAACGACGAGGACAACCCGGTGAGCTGGACGAAGGACTCGCTGGCCGCAGGGCTGGCCGAAATACTGGACACGGACGCGGCCTCCATCCGAAAGCGGATGGAGAACACGAAGTCGGAGTACGAGGTCATCAAGCTGCGCTCGGACGAGGACGTAGCCGCCGAGGTGCGTACCTACGTGGAGGAAAACGACATCTCGGGCGTGTATCTGGTGGCGGACTCCAAGCGATACTACCCCTACGGCTCGCTGGCCGCGCAGGTCATCGGCTTCGTCGGAACGGACAACACCGGGCTGTATGGCTTGGAGGCGTACTACGAAGAGGAATTGGAGGGGCAGAGCGGCCTCGTCATCTCCGCCAAGGACAAGGCGGAGAACGATATGCTCTACACCTATGAGCAGTATTTTGACGCCGAGAACGGCGGCGACCTGACGCTGACGCTGGACGCAACGGTACAGTATTATCTTGAAAAGGGCATGGAGTCCATGCTCGACAAGTTCTCCGCCGCCAACGGCGCGGCAGGCATCGTGATGAACGCCAAGACGGGTGGGATCATGGCGATGGCCTCCTACCCGAACTACGATTTGAACGACTTTTCCACGGTGCAGGATCAGACGCTCTTGGAGCGCATTGACCGAAAAGAGAACACGCTGGCGGAGATGCAGCTCCTGCAATGGCGCAACAAGGCGCTCAACGACACCTACGAGCCCGGCTCGACGTTCAAGATCCTGACGCTGGCGGCAGCGCTGGAGGAGGGCGTGGTGAACGAGACGACGACCGTCAACTGCGGCGGCAGCATCACCGTCTCCGGCAGTACCATCCACTGCTCGAGCAAGAGCGGCCACGGGCTGCAAACGCTCAAGCAGTCGGTGGGGAACTCCTGCAACCCGGCGTTCATCACCTACGGGCTGCGGCTGGGGAACGAGACATTCTACGAGTACATGGAGAGCTTCGGCCTCATGGAGACGACGGGCGTCGATCTCGGCGGTGAGGCCGTGGGTGTGTTCGCCTCGCCGAGCAGCTTCACGCAGCTCGATTTGGCGTGCTACGCCTTCGGGCAGAACTTCACCGTGACCCCGCTGGGGCTGATCGCGGCGCAGGCGGCGTGTATCAACGGCGGGTATCTGCACACGCCGTATCTCGTCGAGCGCATTACCGACAGCGACGGCGGCGTGGTCTACCAGCACGACGACACGCCCGTGCGGCAGGTCGTCAGCGAGGAAACCTCCGCCACTGTGCGCGAGTGCCTTGAGTACGTCGTCTCCGGCGGCACGGGCAAGAACGGTCAGGTGGCGGGCTACCGTATCGGCGGCAAGACCGGCACGGCGGATAAGGGGCAGACCGGGGACGTGGTCGTCTCGTTCCTCTGCTTCGCCCCGGCGGATGACCCGCAGGTCATCATGCTCATCACGATGGACACGCCCAGCCGCGCCACCGGGGTCTACGTTTCCGGCGGCAACATGGTCGCGCCGACCGCCAGCTCCATCATGTCCGAGGTGCTGCCGTACCTCGGCATTGAGCCGAGCTACTCCGCCGAGGAGCTGCTGGGCATGGACACCACCGTTCCCAACGTCATCGGCCTGACCGTGGACGAGGCCAAGGAAAAGCTCAGCGAGCGCGCCCTGAGCTGCCGCGTGGAGGGCGACGGCGACACCATCACCGCGCAGACGCCCGACGGCGGCGCGATTATCCCCGGCAAGTCGGTCGTCATCCTCTACGCCAACGAGGAAAAGCCGACGGACAAGTGCGTCGTCCCCACACTCATCGGTCGGACGCCGTCCGAGGCGAACACCGTGGCCGTCAACGCGGGGCTGCTCATCCGCTTCTCCGGCACGACGAGCAGCGAGTCCAGCTCCATCCGCGTGCTGAGTCAGAACCTTGAGGCGGGCAGCGAGGTGGAGGCCGGGACGGTCATCACGGTGCAGCTCGGCGATACGTCCGTCACGGACTAAGCAGGAAACGCCCGCATTTCGGCACGGTTCGTCCTGTGAAAACCGGGTGGGCGTGGTAAAATAGGGGTATCAAACTTCAAAGGAGAGCTAACCATGAAGCTGCGCGAGCTATTAAACGGCCTTACGATTTTGGCACATACCGCCGACTTGGAGCAGGACATCCGCGAAGTGCAATACGACTCCCGCCACGTATCCCCCGGCGACCTCTTTGTCGCCATCTCCGGCGCGGAGACGGACGGACACAGGTATATTCCGATGGCGCGGGAGAAGGGCGCGGTGTGCGTGGTATGTCAGAGCGCGCCGGAGGGCGGCATCCCCTACGTGCAGGTGGCGGACAGCCGCCGCGCGCTGGCCGTCATCGGCGCGAACCGCTTCGACCACCCCGCCGACGAGCTGACGATGATCGGCGTGACCGGGACGAGCGGCAAGACGACCTCGACCTACCTCATCAAGCGCATTCTGGAGCAGAAGGCCGGGGCGAAGGTCGGCCTCATCGGCACGATACAGAACATGATCGGCGACAAGGTGCTGCACACGGAGCGCACCACGCCGGAGTCCTACGAGCTTCAGTCCCTGCTGCGCGAAATGGCCGACGCAGGGTGCAGCCACGTGGTGATGGAGGTATCGTCCCATGCGCTGTGTCTCGACCGGGTGTACGGCATACGCTACGCCGTGGGCGTCTACACAAACCTCAGCCGCGACCACCTCGACTTCCACCACACGATGGAGGCCTACTGTGACGCGAAAGCGCTGCTCTTCGACCAGTGCGACGTGGGGATCTACAACGCAGACGATGCGTGGCACGAGCGGCTGATGCAAAGTGCCAAATGCCCGCGCCGCTTCTCCTACGCCGTTCACGCTGCGGCGGATTTGACGGCGAAGAACGTACAGCTCCACGCGGGCAGCGTGGACTTTGACGCGGAGGCCGACACGGAGTGGGCGCACGTCCACGTGGGCATTCCGGCACTGTTCACCGTGTATAACACGCTGGACGCGATGGCGTGCTGCTGGAACTTGGGCGTTCCGCTGGCGGAGTGTGCCGACGCGCTGGCGAAAAACCACGGCGTCAAGGGACGCATGGAGATCATCCCCACGCCCGGCAAGGACTACACCATCCTCAACGACTACTCCCACAAGCCCGACGCGCTGGAGAACGTGCTGCAAGCCGTCAAGAGCTTCGCCAAGGGGCGCACCGTGGTGCTGTTCGGCTGCGGCGGCGACCGCGACAAGACGAAGCGGCCCGTCATGGGTGCGATCGCCGCGAAATTAGCGGACTTCGTCATCGTCACGAGTGACAATCCGCGCACGGAGCAGCCGGAGGCCATTATCGGCGACATTTTGGAGGGCATGAAGGACACGGCCACGCCGTATGTCGCCATCCCCGACCGCGTGGAGGCCATCCACTACGCGATGGACAACGCCCGGCCCGGCGACGTGATCATCTTGGCAGGCAAAGGACACGAGGACTATCAGGAGATCAACCACAAGCACTATCCGATGGATGAGCGCGTCATTGTGGCGGAGCATCTGAACAAATAAGAAAGCGCCGCCGCGTCTCGCGGCGGGAAGGAGCAGAGAACTATGGAAATTTGGGAGATCGCACTGTCGGTACTCGTCAGCTTTATCGTCACCGCCGCGGCGGGCAAGCTGCTGATTCCGACACTCGTGAAGCTCAAGGCCGGGCAGTCCATCAAGGAAATCGGCCCGACGTGGCACATGACGAAGCAGGGGACGCCGACGATGGGTGGGCTGATGTTCATCATCGGCATCGGGCTGACGATTTTAGTCTTGGGCTGGCAGCGCATGATGGCGGGCAGCTTTGTCCACCTGTATGTGTACCTCTTTGCGCTGGTATTCGGTGCGATCGGGTTCTTTGACGACTATCAGAAAGTGAAATACCACCACAATACCGGCCTGACGGCGGCGCAGAAGTTCCTCTTGCAGCTCGCCGCCGCCGTGGCGTTCCTCTGCCTCATGCGCTATGAGGGGATGCTCAGTCCCAACCTGTACGTCCCGTTCTGGAACACGCATATTGTGCTGCCGTGGGGTGTGTACCTCGTCTTCGCCGCCTTCGTCATCGTGGGAACGGTGAACGCCGTAAACATCACCGACGGGCTGGACGGCTTGAGCAGCAGCGTCACCGTCCCGGTCGGGGGCTTCTTCCTCGTGATGGCGGCGGTGTGGCCGGGCTTTGCGCAGCTCGGTATCTTCTCCGGTGCGCTCGTCGGCGGACTGCTGGCCTTTCTGCTCTACAACCACTACCCGGCCAAGGTGTTCATGGGCGACACGGGGTCACTCTTCTTGGGCGGCGCGGTGGCGGCGTTGGCCTTCGCCTACGATATGCCGCTGGTGCTGATTCCGGTGGGCGTGGTGTACCTGTGCGAGACGCTGTCGGACATTTTGCAGGTAGGCTATTTCAAGCTCACCCACGGCAAGCGTATTTTCAAGATGGCACCGCTGCACCACCACTTTGAGATGTGCGGCTGGCGGGAGACGAAGATCGTGGCGGTGTTCACCGCCGTGAGCGTTATCGGCTGCGTTGTCGCCTATTTTGCGGTGTACCCGCGGTTCAGCTTCTGATTTTGAACTGAAATTTTGCAGAGAGGAGGGATCCCATGACCCGTGAGGAGCATCAGGCACTGCGCGAAAAGCAGGCGCATATGCGGCAGACGGAGCAGAAGCACCGCGAGGCCGCCAAAGGTCAGGTGGATCTCCCCTTTCTCATTTTGACACTGCTGCTGACGGCCGTCGGGCTGATCATGCTCTTCTCCGCGAGCTTTCCGCGCGCCTATTACGAGACGGGGGACGGCACGTACTACTTCAAGCGGCAGGCTATCTTCGCCGCCGTCGGTCTAGTGGCCATGTTCATGGTCGGCAAGATCAACTACCAGCGCTGGCGCGGCGCATCCCGTATGCTCGTCGGGCTGGCACTCTTTCTGCTTATCCTCGTCATCATCCCCCACAACCCGCTGGCCGTCACGGCCAACAATGCGACGCGCTGGCTGGGCATCAAGGGCGTGTTCCAGTTCCAGCCGTCGGAGATCGCCAAGCTCGCGGTCATCGTCTACTTTTCCGACACCATCTCCAAAAAGCGGGAGCGAATGCTGACGTGGCGGCAGGGTATTCTGCCGTATTTGGCACTGCTGGGTGTCATCTCCATTTTGATGATGCTCGAGCCGCACCTGTCCGGCACGATCCTCATTGTCGCCACCGGGGCGGTGCTGATGATCGTAGGTGGCATACAGAGCTGGCTGGTGGCGGCGGGCATCCTCGGCGTGGGCGGCGTGGGCTTTCTGTACGTCAAGCTGGTGGAGGCCGGAATCATCAAATACGGCGCGTCGCGCATCGAGATGTGGCACGACCCGTGGCTGGACTACTACGACAAGGGCTACCAGATGGCGCAGAGCCTCATCACCATCGGCTCGGGCGGGCTGCTGGGCGTGGGACTTGGCCGCGGGCGGCAGAAGTTCCTCTACCTCCCCGAGCAGTACAACGACTTCATCTTCTCCGTCGTGTGTGAGGAGCTGGGGCTGATCGGTGCGTGCGTCATCATGCTCATCTTCGCGCTGCTCATCCTGCGCGGCTTTTGGATCGCGCTCCACGCCCGTGACCGCTTCGGCGCACTGCTGACGGTCGGCATTATGACGCACCTGTCGTTGCAGACGTTTTTGAATATCGCCGTGGTGTCCGGCTTCGTCCCCGCAACGGGCATTTCGCTCCCCTTCTTCAGCTACGGCGGTACGGCACTGTGCCTCCAGCTCGTGGAGATGGGCATCGTTCTGAGCGTGTCGCGGCAGATACCCGCGCCCAAGGCGGGGTAGGAAAAGCGCAAAATTCGACAACTTACCGTAGTATTTCTGCAAAATAATACAGTCTGTATATAAAATTCAAGGAGTTTCGCCGCGTTTGCGGCATGGGAGAGGAACAGAATGCGAGTCATCTTCACCTGCGGCGGGACCGCAGGACACGTCAATCCGGCGCTGGCGCTGGCCGGGTATATGCGCGAAAAGGACGCGGACACTGCCATCTTGTTCGTGGGGACGCCCACGGGCATGGAGCGGACGCTGGTGGCCAAGGCGGGGTACGACTATGCCGCCGTGGAGGTCAGCAGCTTCCGCCGCCGTCTCAACGGTGAGGGGCTGCGCCACAACCTGCACGCCCTGCGGGTGCTGGGCCGCTCGGCGCAGACGGCCAAGCGCATTTTGCGGGACTTCAAGCCCGACCTCGTGGTCGGCACGGGCGGCTACGCCAGCTATCCGCTGGTACGCGCCGCCGCCAAGGCGCACCTCCCCACGGCGGTGCATGAGAGCAACATCGTCCCCGGCCTGACGACAAAAATGCTGGAGAGCTACGCCGATCTCATCATGGTGGGGTTTGAGGAATGCCGCCGGCATTACCGCCACCCGGAACGTGTCGCCGTCACGGGGACACCCGTGCGGGGCGACTTCTTCCGCCTCGACCGCGCACAGGCGCGGGCAAAGCTGGGCTTTCGCGACGACGCGCCGCTCATCGTCTCCTTTTGGGGCAGCCTCGGCGCAAGCCATATGAACGAGCATACCGTGGCCATGCTGCGGCGCGAGCGGTCGGAGGGCTTCCCCTTCCACCACCTCCACGCGGTCGGCAGCGGCGGCTGGGAGCGCGTCTCCCGTGAGCTGGAGACCGAGGGCTTGAGCGGCCAGCCGCGCTTGGATGTGCGGCAGTATATCTACGACATGGACGTGGCGATGGCCGCCGCCGACGTGGTCTTGAGCCGCGCGGGCGCGTCCACCATCAGTGAGTTGACCGCGCTGGGCAAGCCCGCCGTCATCGTCCCCTCGCCCTACGTCACCAACAACCATCAGGAGAAAAACGCCCGCCTCTTGGAACGCCACGGCGGCGCGGTGGTGCTGACCGAGGCGGAATGCTCCGGCGACGCGCTCTACGACGCGGCGGCGGGGATCTTAGCCTCCCCCGAAAAGCGGGACGGCATGGCGAAGGCCATGCGCTCCCTCGGCATTCCCGACGCGACCGAGCGTATCTACAACGCACTGATGGCACTCATGCGCTGACACACCCTCCGCGCCGCCCGCTCATACAATGGTTCTGTAAGCGAACCGAACTTGAGGGGCGGGAGGGTATTATGAGTCAGATTACCATTCGGGGCGGCAGGCCGCTCCGCGGCGAGATCACCGTGCAGGGCGCGAAAAACAGCGTTCTGCCCATTTTGGCGGCCACACTGCTGAGCGGGGACGTGTGCCGCATTGAGCGCTGTCCCCGCCTGAGCGATGTGGACTCGGCGTGCGACATTCTGCGCTATCTCGGCTGCCGCACATCGTGGGACGGCAATGACCTGCTCGTGGACAGCACTTCCCTGACGCGCTGCGACATTCCGGAGACGCTGATGCGCCGTATGCGCTCGTCGGTCATCTTCCTCGGCGCGATACTGGCGCGGTGCGGCTGGGCGGAGCTGAGCTACCCCGGCGGCTGTGAGTTAGGACCGCGCCCCATCGACCTGCATTTGGCGGCACTGCGCGCACTGGGTGCGGACATTGATGAGCGCGGCGGCAAGCTCTACTGCCGTGCGCCGCGTCTGACGGGCTGCGAGGTCATGCTGGCCTCGCCGAGCGTGGGCGCGACGGAGAACGCGCTGCTGGCCGCCTGCGGCGCATCGGGCGAGACGGTCATCTGCAACGCCGCCCGCGAGCCGGAGATCAGTGACTTGCAGGCATTTCTCTGCAAAATAGGCGCGCAGGTGCGCGGCGCGGGCGGGTCGGTCATCACCGTGTCGCCGGGGGAAAATTACCACGGCTGCACGCACCGCGTCATTCCGGACCGCATCGTCACCGCTACATACCTCTGCGCGGCGGCCGCCGCCGGAGGCGAGATCACGCTGCGCGGCACGGAGCATCGCCACCTCTCCGCCGTCACGACGGCGCTGCAGCAGGCCGACTGCCGCGTGGAATGCACGGCGGAGGCCATTCATTTGGTACGTGACCGGCCTTTACAGGCCATCTCTCCCATACGCACCGCGCCGTACCCCGGCTTCCCCACCGACGCGCAGGCCGTGCTCATGGCCGCGCTGCTGAAAAGCCGCGGGGCGACGGTGTTCGTGGAGAATATGTTCCAAAGCCGCTACCGCCACGTGCCGGAGCTTGTGCGCATGGGCGCGGATATTCGCACCGAGAGCCGCGTGGCCGTCGTCTGCGGCGTGGAGCGTCTGCACGGGGCAGACACAGTGGCGAGCGACCTGCGCGGCGGCGCGGCACTGGCCGTGGCCGCGCTGAGCGCCGAGGGCATCACGACGATTCGCGGCATCCACCACCTGCACCGAGGGTATGAAGACATCTGCGGCGATTTATCCGCGCTCGGCGCGGACATCACAGAGGACAACAACGACTGACAGACAGAGAACGAAGGAAACGGAGGGACGGATATGGCAAGAAACCGCTACACACGCAAACGCAGCCGGGGACGCTTCGCGTTCCTCTATAAGCTGCTGGTCTTTGCGGCCATCTGCACCGCCATCACACTGGCACTGACACTGTTTTTCCGTATCCGCACCATCAACGTCAGCGGCAACAGCCGCTACGACCGCGATACCATCATCGCGGCGGCGCAGGTCAAGGAGGGCGACAACCTCTTCCTCCTGAACAAGTATGACGCTGCCGCGCATATCCGTAAGGCACTGCCCTACGTGGAGACGGTGCAGTTCCGGCGCACCCTGCCGGACACCCTCTCCATCGTGGTGACGGAGTGTACCTCTCCGGCGGCGGTCGTGCAGGATGGGCAGGCGTACCTCCTGTGCGACCGGGGAATCATCGTTGACCAAACCACGCCGAGCGAGGCTGAGGAACTGCCGACGGTGCAGGGGCTGACGCTCATCGACCCCGCCGTGGGGAGCGAGGCCGTGGCCGCAGAGGGACAGGAGCTGTCGCTCGAGCAGCTTTTGAAGCTGCTGGATGCGCTGGACGAGCGAGATCTGACCGCCGATGTCCAGTCCATCGACCTGAGCGACCCCTCGCAGCTCTCCCTGCGCTGCTTAGACCGCTTTGACGTCTGCTTCCCACGCGACGCCGACTACGGCTACAAGCTGGACTACCTGCTGGCCGTGGTGGAGAAGCTGGAGGTCAACGAGACGGGGACGATCAACATGATGCAGGACGGCAAGGCGCGTTTTATCCCCGAATGAGACGAAAAAGAAAAAACTTTTTGTCAAAATGGAGAGGAGGTCTTGACTGACCTCCCAATCCGTTATACAATATAGTATATGGCATTTACACGCAGAAAAAGCGGCGTTTCATACAAACTATGGCAGGAGGAGCAAACATGGCTTTCGGAATGGAAACAGGGCCTGAAAATGTGGTCAACATCAAGGTCGTGGGCGTCGGCGGCGGCGGCAACAACGTGGTCAACCGCATGGTGCGCGGCGGCGCACAGGGCGTGGACTTTGTCGCGGTAAACACGGACAAGCAGGCACTGAACGCCTCCAGTGCAAACTATAAAATCCAAATTGGCGAAAAGCTTACGGGCGGCAAGGGCGCAGGCTCGAACCCCGAGGTAGGCCGCAAGGCCGCCGAGGAGAGCCGCAATCAGATGACCAAGGCGCTGGAGAATACCGACATGGTCTTCATCACCGCGGGCATGGGCGGCGGCACGGGTACGGGCGCGGCTCCGGTCGTGGCGGAGATCGCCCGCGAGACCGGGGTGCTGACCGTCGGCGTGGTCACGAAGCCGTTCGGCTTTGAGGGTCGCCGCCGCATGACACAGGCCGAGCAGGGCATCGAGGAGCTGCGGCAGAAGGTGGACTCCCTCGTCATCATCCCCAACGAGCGGCTGAAATACGCCACCGACCAGAAGATCACCTTTGCCAACGCCTTTGAGATCGCCGATGACGTGCTGCGTCAGGCGGTGCAGTCCATCTCCGACCTCATCCGCGACACGGGCTTTATCAATTTGGACTTTGCCGACGTGACCGCCATCATGAAGGACGCGGGGCTTGCCCACATGGGCGTCGGCCGCGCCGCCGGAAAGGGCAAGGCCGAGGAGGCCGCCCGCATGGCGATCTCCTCGCCGCTGCTGGAGACGTCCATCAACGGCGCAAAGGGCGTGCTGATCAACGTCACCGGCTCAATGGACATCGGGCTGGAGGAGGTCGAGCAGGCCGCCACGCTCGTGCAGCAGGCCGTCCATCCCGACGCACTGACCATCTTCGGTGCGACGTTCGACGACACGCTGGACGACGAGATCCGCGTCACCGTCATCGCCACGGGCTTTGACGAGGAGCAGCAGAGCCTCAACGCTGCTGCCGTCGTGAAAAACGCCGCCGCACCCGCCGGAGGCGGCAATGCCGCCGCGCCCCAGCCGCTCGACGAGGCCAAGGGCGAGCAGGGTCAGGACGAGATGGACAAATCCTTCGACGAGATCCTGCGGATTTTTAACAAGGATAAGTTCTGAGCGCAGTTCTTTCAAAAAACAAAATCAGCCGCATATGTGCGGCTGATTTTTTTGCTTGTGTGTTTCGCTCACAGCCAGCTTTGGTCGAAGCCGTAGGGGAGCAGGTCCTTCAGGGCGAATTTTTTGCTCTCACCGTTTTTGTTCAGGCAGATGACGGTCAGATCGGGTGCAAACTCCATCATCACCTGACGGCACGTGCCGCAGGGGACGCAGTAGTCGTCGCTGCGTCCGGCGATGACGAGGGTGTCGAAATCCCGGTGCCCCTCGCTGACGGCCTTGAAGATGGCGGTGCGCTCGGCGCAGACGGTCGCGCCGTAGGCGGCGTTTTCGATGTTGCAGCCGGTGAACACCGTGCCGTCCCTGCACAGAAGTGCCGCGCCCACCGGGAAGTGGGAATAGGGGACGTAGGCCACGTCCAGCATGGCCACCGCCTTTTGGCAAAGCGCTTGTTCGGTCATGGGAAATTCCTCCTTACTATTGCATTATATCCGCCCGTCAGCTCAACTCGGCCGCGCCGGTGTAGAGCTGGTAATACTTCCCGCGCTGGGCGAGCAGCTCCTGATGGTCGCCGCGCTCAATGATCTGCCCATGCTCCAGCACCAAAATGGCCTGACTGTTGCGCACGGTGGACAGGCGGTGGGCGATGACAAAGACCGTGCGCCCCTCCATAAGCGAGTCCATGCCGCGCTCGATGAGCGTCTCGGTGCGGGTGTCGATGGAGCTGGTGGCCTCGTCCAGTATCAGCACGGGCGGGTCGGAGACGGCTGCCCGCGCGATGGCCAGCAGCTGCCGCTCACCTTGGCTCAGGCTGCCGCCGTCTCCGGTGATGACCGTGTCGTAGCCCTGCGGAAGATGGCGGATGAAGCCGTCCGCGTTGGCCAGCTTGGCCGCGGCGCGTACCTCCTCGTCCGTGGCGTCCGGCTTGCCGTAGCGGATGTTGTCCGCCACCGTCCCGGTGAAGAGGTGCGTGTCCTGCAGAACCATGCCCAGCGATCGGCGCAGGGAGCTTTTTTCGATCTCCTTGACATCGATGCCGTCATAGGTAATCGTCCCCTCCTGCACGTCGTAGAACCGGTTGATGAGGTTGGTGATGGTGGTCTTGCCCGCGCCCGTCGAGCCGACGAAGGCAATCTTTTGGCCGGGCTTTGCAAAGAGCGAGACGTCCTTCAAGACGGTCTTCTCGCCGTCGTAGGAGAAGGTCACGTGGTTCAGCCGCACGTCGCCGCGCAGCTCCGTCAGCGAGCCGTCGGGCTTTTTCCACGCCCAGTGTCCCGTGCGGTGTTCCGTCTCGGTGAGGGTGTCGCCGTTTTTCTCGACGCGGACGATGACGGTCTTGCCCTCGTCCGTCTCCGCCGGAGTGTCCATCACGGCGAAGATACGCTCCGCGCCTGCGGCGGCGGCCAGCACCGTGTTGACCTGCTGGCTGATCTGCGCCACGGGCTGGCTGACCTGCTTGACGTACAGCAGGTACGCGCCCAGCGAACCCACGTCAAACACGCCGCCGATGGCCAGCAGACCGCCCACGCAGCAGGTGACGGCGTAGTTGATCTTGCTGAGGTTGCCCATCGCGGGCATCATCATGCCGGCATACGCCTGCGCCGCCGTGGCGGCGTCGCGGTAGCTGTCATTCAGCCCCGTGAACTGCCGGACGGCCTCCGGCTCGTGGTTGAAGACCTTGATGACCTTCTGCCCCTCGATCATCTCCTCGATATAGCCGTTCATCGCGCCGAGCGTCGCCTGCTGCTTTTGGAAATTCACGCGGCTGCGCGCGCCGATGACCTTGACGAGCCCGCCCATCAGGGCAAGGAAGAGGAACGTGATGAGCGTCAGCCACGGGTTCAGGACGATCATCATCACCACCACGCCCACAAATGTCAGCACGTTGGAGACGATGCTGGCAAAGCTGCTGTTGAGCATTTCCGAGATGGTGTCAATATCGTTCGTGAAGCGGCTCATCAGGTCGCCCGACTGGTGCCGGTCGTAATAGCGCACGGGGAGCGATTGCAGATGGTCAAAGAGGTCCTGCCGCAGCGATGCCACCGTGCGCTGCGCCACGTGTACCATGACACGGGCATAGGCATAGGAGCAGGCGGAGTTTACGACGAACAGCCCCGCCATCAGTATCAGCATTTTCAAAAGCCCCTCGAAGTCGCCGGGAAGGATATAGTCGTTGAGCAGTGGCTTGAGCATATAGCTCGAGGCCACGCTGGCCACGCTGCTGGCGATCAAACACACCGCCACCAGCAGCAGCGACGCCTTATACCGCCCCACGTAGTGCATCAGCTTGCGGAACGTGCCGCGCATGTCCTTGGGACGCTGATAGCCGTGGCTCTGCGGGCCGTGGCCGTGGCCGCCCTGCGGTGTTCTCGTCTTCGGTTCAGCCATCGATGCTCACCCCCTCCTGTTGAGAGTCGTATACCTCGCGGTAGATCTCGCAGCTTTGCATGAGCTGCTCGTGTGTGCCCTGTCCCACCACGCGGCCATCGTCCAGCACCAAGATGAGGTCGGCCTCCATGACGGAGCTGATCCGCTGGGCGATGATGAGCTTGGTGGCCTCCGGCAGTGCCGTCTTCAGCGCGGCGCGGATCTTCGCGTCGGTGGCGGTGTCCACGGCGGAGGTCGAGTCGTCCAAAATCAGTATCTTCGGGCGGCGCAGCAGCGCACGCGCGATACACAGCCGCTGCTTCTGCCCGCCGGAGACGTTCGTGCCGCCCTGCTCGATGTAGGTGTCGTAGCCGTCGGGGAGCTTCTCAATGAACTCATCGGCGCAGGCCATGCGGCAGGCCTCCTCGATCTCCGCGTCCGTCGCGTCGGCGCGCCCCCAGCGCAGGTTCTCACGTATCGTGCCGGAGAAGAGCGTGTTCTTTTGCAGCACCATGGCGCAGCCCTCACGCAGCGCCTCCATGGTATATTCCTTGACGTTGTGACCGCCGACGCAGACCGCGCCCTCGTTCACCTCGTAGAGCCTCGGGATCATGCTCACCAGCGTCGTCTTCGCGCTGCCCGTACCGCCCAAAATGCCCACGGTCATGCCGCTTTCGATGTGCAGGTCGATGTCCGTCAGGTTCCAGCCCTCGGCGCTGGGGTGGTACTTGAAGTACACGTGGTCAAAGCGAATGTCGCCGTTTTCCACGGTCAGCGCAGTGTCCGCCGTGCCGTCGGTGATCTGCGGCTGCTCGTCCAGCACCTCTACGATACGCTTGCCGCAGGCGATGGCGCGGGTGAGGATCATCAGCACCATCGACACCATCATCAGCGACATCAGTATCTCACTGGCATACGTGAAGAACGCCATCAGATCGCCCGAGAGCAGCGTCCCCTCCACAACGTCGTGGCCGCCCAGCCACATGAGGGAGACGATCGTGCCGCCCATGATCATGATCATGATGGGCATGAACATCACCACGAAGCCGAAGGCGCGCTCCGCCGTGTCGCGCAGATGGTCGCTGCGCGTGCGGAATTTTGCCTTCTCCCGATCCTCGCGGACGAAGGACTTGACCACGCGCACGGCGTTCAAATTCTCCTGCACGACGAGGTTCAGATCATCCGTGGCATTTTGCAGCGCCGTGAAGAAGGGGCCTACGTAGCGGATGACGATGACCACCGCGATCAGCAGCAGCGGCACGGCCACTAAAAACACCTGACTTAAATCGAGGCTGATCTCCATGGCCTTGACGAGTGCCGTGACGAGCATCACCGGGGCGCGGACGCACATCCGCATTCCCATGAAGAGCGTCATCTGCACGGAGGACACGTCGTTCGTCAGGCGCGTGATGAGGCTCGCGGTGGAGAAATGCTCGATGTTGGCGAACGAAAACCGCTGCACCTGCTCGTACTCCGCCTGACGGATGTTCGCGCCGAAGCCCATCGACGCCTTCGCCGCCAGTGCCGCCGCACCCACGCCGCACCCCAGTGCCGCCATGGCGATGAGGAACATCTTCAGCCCGGTCAGCAGGATGTAGCTTTTGTCTCCCCCGGCGATCCCGACATCCACGATGTCGCTCATGGCCTGCGGCAGCTCCAGCTCCAGCACGGCCTCGCCCGCCGAGCAAAGCACGCCCAGCAGGATATACAGTCGATAGCCCCGCGTGTAAGAGGCTAATTTTTTCAGCATGGATTTATTTCCTCCTCCGTAAGATTGCGCGCCAGCCGCGTGAGAAGACCGATGAGCGTCTCCCGCTCCTCCTCGGAAAAGCCGCACTCAAGCCGCTCGTTCACCTGCTGCTCGGCGGCGAGGAAGTTGTCGTAAAACCTCATGCCCGCCTCCGTCAGCACCAGAATGCGGCAGCGTCCGTCCTCCCTGCTGGTGGTGCGGCGCACCATCTCCTTTTCCTCCAGCCGATCGACAATGCCATTGACGGTGCTGGGCTTGACCATCAAGAACTTCTCCAGCGTCTTCTGGTTCACCTCGTCCTTCGCGTCCCGCAGGAATACCAGTGTGCGGCACTGCATGGGCGTCACGTCGTACTCCCGCAGCAGTCGGTTCATGAATTTATGCACCTGATGGTCGCAGTAGCCCAGCAGCGGCCCGAAGTGCGCGGACCACGAATCCAAGCGTTCCTTCATCGGCAGCACCTCCTTTTTCGATTATTTAGCATACTAATTGTTAGCAGGCTAAATATTACCACGTCCCCTTCCAAAAGTCAAGCATGAATATGTCGATGGAATGTAAACAAATTGTGAATTAGTTGACAATCTTCTTGACTTCTCGCCCTCGACCATGTATGATACGCTTGTCTGAAGAAGTTATCCAAAGACCATTGTTATTCTCTCTCCTTTTACAAAAGGAAACGACCCTCTCCCGGGTCGTTTCCTTTTTCTGCGCAAAAATCGCCGCCGCACCAACAGTGCGAAGGTCCATGCGCCCGCCGCTGTATCTATTGACACCCTACGATAAGTGAAGTATAATAAGTTATACAAATCATACTTGCGAGGTGGAGCCTATGAACGCACCGAAGAGGAAATACGCATGGACGGCGACGGTCGGTGAAAAGGGGCAGATCGTCATTCCGAAGCAGGCTCGTGACGTTTTCGGGATAAAGCCCGGCGACACGCTGCTGCTGCTCGGTGATGAGCAGCAGGGCATCGCCATCCCGCCGAAAGGGGCGTTCGCGGAGCTGTTCGCCATTGCCTACGGCGCACAGGAGGGCGAGGACGCATGAAAATCGCGTGGTTCTGTATTCCCGCGCACGGCCACACGAACCCGACACTCGCCGTGGTAAAGGCGCTGACGGACGCGGGACATCAGGTTTGCTACTTCTCGTTTGCGCCGTTTCGGGCGGAAATCGAGCGCGCCGGGGCGGTGTTTATCGGCTGTGACGGCTGTGACTTCAACATGGAGGACAAGGGCAACGGGGCGCGGGTCGGCAAGGACAAGGCGTTTGCGGCCGAGCTGCTTGTGTCCTCCACGCTTGCGCTGGATGAAATGGTGTCGGACAAGCTCCGCGAGATCAAGCCGGACCTCATCGTGTCGGACTCCGTCGCGTACTGGGGAAAGCTGGCAGCCATGAAGCACCGCATTCCCTACGTCTCCTCCACGACGACCTTTGCCTTCAACCGCTACTCGGCGCGGTATATAAAGCAGACGCCGTGGGAGGCCGTCAAAATGCTCCTCGCCCTGCCAAAAATCAACCGTCAGCTCAAGCGGCTGCGCTCGCGGGGCTACCCCGTCAAGGGATTTTTGGACATTGTTCAAAGCGATAACGACACCGACACACTCGTCTACACGTCGAAATATTTCCAACCCTGCGCCGACACATTCTCCGAAAAATATCATTTCATCGGGCCGTCCATCCGCCCTGTCCAAACGCCGATCGAAAAAACGGCGGAGACGACGGTTTACATCTCCATGGGGACGGTACATCAGAACCGCGAGTTTTACCGAAATTGCATTCGCGCGCTGGGCGGAACAGGCTGGCAGGTCATCCTCTCGATGGGCGGCGGCGCGGCGCATTTCGGCGAGCTGCCGAGCAACGTCCGCGTGTATGAGACGGTAGACCAGATGGCGGCACTGTCCATCGCCGACGCCTTTATCACGCACTGCGGGATGAACTCCGCGTCGGAGGGACTGGCATTTCAAGTGCCGCTCGTGCTGTTTCCGCAGACACCGGAGCAGGGCGCGGTGGCACGCAGGGTCGAGGAGCTTGGTGCGGGTGTCCGCCTGAACTCCTCCTCGGTGTCGGACATCTTGGCCGCGCTTGAGTGCGTACTGCACGAGCCGCGCTATCGGGAAAACGCCGCCAAGATCGCCGAGCGCTTTCGCGCCTGCGGCGGCGCAAGCGAAGCGCGGGCGTTTTTGGAGGCAATCGTCTCCAAAGCCACGCGCCGCCCGTAGGACGGCCTCGCCCGCGTTTCTCCCTCTTGCCAAAGCCGCCGCGGGGGAGTATACTGGAGGTGATGCCCTCTGCGGGCGTAAGAAAAGGGGGTCGTATTTTGTATACCATTGAACAGCTTTTTGACCTGAGCCACACCCTTGCGGGTGGCTACCTGTCGCGCTTCACCTATCCGTGGGAAGCCCTCGCCGGGATCTCCGACATGATCACCGCGCTTGGCGCGGCGCTGGGTGACGACTACGAATGCCCCGCGCCGAACGTCTGGGTGCACAAGACCGCCAAGGTCGCGCCCACCGCCTTCTTGGGCGGGCCGTGTATCATCGGCGCGGAGACGGAGGTGCGCCACGGTGCGTTCATCCGCGGCAGTACCTTGGTCGGCAGCGGCTGCGTGGTCGGGAACTCCGTGGAGCTGAAGAATGTCATCCTCTTCGACGGCGTGCAGACGCCGCACTACAACTACGTCGGCGACAGTATTTTGGGCTACAAGTCCCACATGGGCGCGGGGTCGATCACGTCCAACGTCAAGTCCGACAAGACGCACGTGGTCTGCGTCTGCGGCGGCGAGCGCATGGACACCGGACGGAAAAAGGTCGGCGCGATGCTGGGCGACCACGTGGAGGTCGGCTGCAACAGCGTGCTCAATCCCGGCGCGATTATCGGGCGAAACAGCCATGTCTATCCCCTCAGCTCCGTGCGCGGCACGGTGGCGGCGGACAGTATTTTCAAAGCCCCGGGGAACATCGTTCCCCGGCAGCGATAAGGAGGCACACGATGGGCAGATATTTCGGTACAGACGGCTTTCGCGGCGAGGCCAACGTCACGCTGACGGCGGATCACGCCTATCAGGTCGGCCGCTTTTTGGGCTGGTACTGCGGCGAGACGAAACGCCGCGCCGGGGACGAGAGCGCGGTGCGCGTCGTCATCGGCAAGGACACACGCCGCAGCAGCTATATGCTTGAATACGCGCTGGCCTCCGGCCTCGTGGCCTCCGGCGCAGATGCGTATTTGCTCCACGTCACCACCACGCCCTCCGTGTCCTACGTTACGCGGACGGAGGGCTTCGACTGCGGCATCATGATCTCCGCGAGCCACAACCCGTTCTATGATAACGGCATCAAGCTCATGGACCGCGCCGGGGAAAAGATGGACGAGGCCACCATCGCGCTCATTGAGGACTATCTCGACGGTCAATTAAACCTCTTCGGCCAAAGCTGGCCGTCCCTGCCGCTGGCGCAGCGCGAGGGCATCGGCCGCACCGTGGACTATACGGCGGGGCGCAACCGCTACGTCGGCTATCTCATCTCGCTCGGAATGTTCTCCTTCAAGGGCAAAAAGGTCGGCCTCGACTGCGCCAACGGCAGCGCGTGGATGATTGCCAAGAGCGTCTTTGACGCGCTGGGTGCAACCACCTACGTCATGGGTGACCAGCCCGATGGGTTCAACATCAATGACGGCGTCGGCTCGACCCACATCGACGCGCTGCGCCGCTTCGTCGCGGAAAAGGGGCTGGACGTGGGATTTGCCTACGACGGCGACGCCGACCGCTGTCTGGCTGTGGACGAAAAGGGGCAGGTCGTCACCGGCGACCATATTCTCTACGTCTGCGGCAAGCACATGAAGGAAAACGGCGAGCTGCCGGGCAGCACCGTCGTCACCACCGTCATGTCCAACTTCGGTCTCTACCGCGCCTTCGACCGCGAGGGTATCCGCTACGCCAAGACCGCCGTGGGCGACAAGTACGTCTACGAGTACATGAGCAAAAACGGCTGCGGCCTCGGCGGCGAGCAGTCGGGGCATATCATCTTCTCGCGCCACGCCACCACGGGCGACGGCATTCTGACGAGCCTGAAGCTGATGGAGGTCATGCTCTCACGTAAGCTGCCCATGAGCAAGCTCACCGAGGGGCTGACCATCTACCCGCAGGTGCTGGAAAACGTCCGCGTTCGGGATAAGCTGGCGGCGCGGCAGGACGCGGACGTGCAGAAGGCCGTGGACGAGGTCTCCCGCCGCCTCGGCGACACCGGGCGCATCTTGGTGCGCGAATCCGGCACGGAACCCGTCCTCCGCGTCATGGTCGAGGCGCAGGACGACACCCTCTGCCGCACCTGCGTGGACGAGGTCCTCACCGTCCTGCAGAAGAAAGGGCATATTGTGTAAAGGCATATCGCGCAAATTGACATCGACGTAAAAAGAGAACGGCCGCGCCGTTCTCTTTTTATGTTTCTTCTCTCAATACGCCACGCCCCAGTAGATGTCGGTGGTGCATTCCTTGCCGCAGACAGGGCATTTGCCAACCGTGCCGGACTGCTTGAGCGGCATACAGCGGCTGGACACACCGGCCTTCTCCTTCATGGCCAGCTCGCACTCCAAGCTGCCGCACCACTTCGTGCGGGCGAAGCCGCCCTTGCCCTGCGCCATCGCCTTGACCTCCTGCCAGTCGGTCATGTCGAACGTGTTGTCCTCCAAGTTCTTCGAGGCCATCGCGTACAGGTTGTCGTGAACGTCCTGCAAAAGCTGCGGCACGCGGCTCTCCAGCTCCGCCAGCGGCACGAAGGTCTTCTCCCCGGTGTCGCGGCGGGCGATGCAGCACTGCGCCTTCTCCATGTCCTTCGGCCCGATCTCCACGCGCAAGGGGACGCCCTTCATCTCGTACTGTGCGAACTTCCAGCCCGCGGACTGCTCGCTGTCGTCCAGCTTGACGCGCAGGCCGATGGCCTCCAGCCGCGATTTCAGCGCGTTCGCCGCGTCCAAAACGCCCTCCTTGTGCTGGGCGATGGGCAGCACGACGACCTGAATCGGCGCGATGGCCGGGGGCAGGACGAGACCGTTATTGTCGCCGTGGGTCATGATGATCGCACCCACCAGTCGGGTCGTCACCGCCCACGAGGTCTGGAACGGGTGGTGCAGCTTATTGTCACGCCCGAGGAACGTCACGTCATATGCCTCGGAGAACTTGCTGCCGAAATAGTGGCTCGTGCCGGACTGCAGCGCCTTGCGGTCCTTCATCATCGACTCGATGGTGTAGGTCGCCTCCGCCCCGGCGAACTTCTCCTTATCGGTCTTGCGCCCCTTGACCACGGGCATGGCCAGCGACTTCTCGCAGAAGTCGGCAAACAGGTCGAGGATCATCTCCGTCTCGTCGATGGCCTCCTGCGCCGTCTCGTGAATCGTGTGGCCCTCGTGCCACCAGAACTCGCGGCTGCGCAGGAACGGGCGGGTCGTCTTCTCCCAGCGGATGACGCTGCACCACTGGTTATAGAGCATGGGGAGCTGGCGGTACGATTGCAGCACGTTGTGCCAGTGGTCGCAGAACATCGTCTCCGACGTGGGGCGGAACGCCAACCGCTCCTCCAGCTTCTCGCTGCCGCCCATCGTCACCCAAGCGGCCTCCGGCGCGAAGCCGGCCACCAGCTCGCCCTCTTTTTTCAGCAAACTCTCCGGGATGAGCGCGGGCATGGCCACGTTCTGATGTCCCGTTTTTTTCAGCGCATCGTCGATAATGCGCTGCATATTCTCCCAAATGGCGTAGCCATAGGGACGCAGGATGGTAAAGCCCTTCATGCTGGCGTAATCCACCAGCTCCGCTTTCAGGCAAATATCCGTATACCACTTGGCGAAATCCACCTCCATCGGGGTGATCGCCTCCACATTCCTCTGATCCTTAGCCATCGTTCCATACCATTCCTTTGTTTTATATAGGCTGTCGCCGACTTCTAATTGTACCTGTCCGGCCGCCGCTTGTCAAGTTTTCGCCGAAAAAAAGCACGAACGGCGGGGAAATGCCCGATTTCCCATTGTTCAAAAAAATGACATGACTTTTCGCCCTCCATGCGCTATACTATCAAGCATAATGGTATATTATACGGTTAGGAGGACTTTTCCCTTGAAAAAGCTCTATGACGGGGTGCAGCGTTTCTGCGCCTCCCACCCCCGCTTCGGTATTCCCAACTTGATGCGCGTCATCGTCATCGGCAACGTCATCGTCTACGTCCTGATGCTGCTGACGCAGAGCAACGACGCCAACGCCCTGAATTTCCTGACGTTCAACCTCAGCTCGCTTCTCAAGGGCGAGGTCTGGCGCATCGTCACCTTTATCTTCGTCCCCGGCTACGCCTCGCCGCTGGGACTGCTCATCAGCCTCTACTTCTACTACTGGATCGGCTCGACGCTCGAACGCCAGTGGGGAACGGCCAAGTTCAACCTCTACTACATCAGCGGCGCACTCCTGACGGTGCTTGGCGCGGTGCTGGCCAGCCTCATCTCCGGCAACCCCTACCTGACGGTCTCGGGGACGGGCTACGTCAACCTCTCCATGTTCCTCGCCTTCGCCGTGCTGTTCCCCGACGCCACGGTGCTGCTCTTCTTCCTCATCCCGGTGAAGATGAAGTGGCTGGCCTACCTCGACGCTGCACTCTTCGCCTTCGACATCGTCGGCTCGATCGGGCAGCACAACTGGGGCGGCGTGGTGCTGCCCATCGTGGCACTGCTGAACTTCGCGGTCTTTATCTGGCCGGAGGCGCACTATCTCCACCAACGGACGCAGTACCGCACCTCGCACAAGACCGTGCAGTTCCGCCAAGCCCAGCAGCGCGCACAGCAAGCGCAGCAAGCGCCGTATCACCATAAATGCGCCGTCTGCGGCCGCACGGACACGGACTACCCCGACCTCCAGTTCCGCTATTGCAGCAAGTGCGTCGGCTACCACTGCTTCTGTCAGGACCACATCTTCAACCACGTCCATTTCACGGAGGAGTAAGGAAACGCGCATACCACCGATGGACGGCATGTAGGGGGTGGCGTCCTCGACGCCCCGCCGCCCGCCGCACTGCATCTCCTGCGGGCATATGTTTCGCTGAAGCCGGTGAAAAGGGGAGATGAGAATACGTGAGAAGCTGTTTTGGAGCGTCGTCGGCTATTGCGCCGTATTGCTCGCGGTGCTGGCTGCTTTTTCGCCGTCGTGCTCTCGATCGCCTACTGTCTGACCGGGTACTTCAACGGTCTCGACTGTTGTTTCATTTTCCAAGGAAAGCTCTTTCACTTCCTGACCGTTCACTGGAACGGGGAATGCAAACACAATATTCCTGATCCAGTTGCCGTCCTTCTGCTTTTCCGGGTACAGGTCAATGCGTTCGATGAATGCCTGCATGAACTCCTTTTGTTCAGCTTCAGTAGCAGAGCCATATACTTCATCAAATGCCAACAGGAGCTGGTAGATATTATCGCCAGAGATTTTTTCCTGCTGAATACTCAGGATTTGAGCTTTTACATCATCAATCTGCGTTTCAATTTGCTCCATTGTATCATACTGCTCATCATACCGGCGCTGCAAGTCCAACATTTTACGGTCAAAATGCTCATCGGTGATGTCCAGCGTATCCATCTGGCGTTCCAGTCTCGTTTTGATACCCAAAGTCTGCCGAAGCTGTGCCTGCAATATGGAAAGTTGCTTTTCCAAATCTTTGGTATCTACCGCAGACCCGATTTTTTCTTTGATCGCCTTAGAAAACTGCGGATCATTAACCATAGCCGAAACGATTGCCGCTATCATCCGGTTCATCTCTGTCTGCTCAATATTCAATCGGAAGGTGCATTTGTGTCCTGTAGCGCCAACCGTATTCTTGCAGTAATAATAAAACCTCGTTTTCTTGTCCTTGCTGTGCGCCTTTGCGATATTTCCGTAGAGGCTTTTTCCGCAGCACGGACATTTCAGAATGCCGGATAAGATATGCGCGTGTTTTGGGTCGTGGATTTTCTCCCGCTTAAATGCGTTGAGTTTTCGCTTTTCCTGTGCAAGTTTCCAATCTTCTTCCGAAATGATTGCCTCATGTTTCCCCTCATAAATCGGGAACTCGTCCTGTTCGACAACGTGCATTTCATTTCGTGAACCGATCTTCTTCTCCGTTCTGCGTCTGCCGTATGCGATCTTGCCCATATAAACGGGATTGTCCAGAACATCCTTCACAAAGTTAGATGAGAACCCCGGAATCGTTCCATTCTGGCGAACTTTCTTTGTGTAGCCGTGATTGTTCAGGTAATTTGCAACAGCAACCAGCCCGTCGTTGGTATGGATATAGCGGTCATAGATAATACGGATGATTTCTGCCTCATCTTCTGCGACCAGAAGCTCACCTTTTTCAAGCCGGTATCCATAGGGCGCAAATCCGCCGTTCCATTTTCCTTCCCGTGCTTTCTGCTCACGTCCTGCCATTGTCTGCGTTCTGATATTTTCACGTTCAATCTCTGCCACCGCAGACAGCACAGAAATCATCAGTTTGCCGGAATCCTTAGAACTGTCAATACCGTCCTCTACGCAAATCAGATTGACACCGAAATCCTGCATGAGCTGCAAGGAATTCAGTACGTCCGCAGCATTACGTCCGAAACGTGAGAGCTTAAACACCAGCACATAGGAAACATCGTCCTTGCCCACTTGAATGTCCGTCAGCATCCGTTGAAATTCCAACCGCCCCTGAATATTCTTTCCGGAGAAGCCCTCATCAGAATACTCGCCAGCTATGGTCATATCTTCGTATTCGGCATATTTCCGCAGCTTTTCTCTCTGCGCATCCAAGCTATATCCATCAACCTGTACTGCGGTAGAAACGCGCGTATAGATGTAACATTTAGTTCGTTTCTTCATAGCTGGAACTCCTTTCTCCGGTCAGTGTGCTGTCTCCCGGTGTTTGAATCAGTCCCTCGTTGCGGATATAATACTCCAAAAGGCGAAGAACGTAGGACGGAGCATGACGGTTATCCAATTCCCATTCTGTTACTGTCCGATAGGGAATATCAAAATACTTGCAGAACTCCTTGCGGTTCATTCCGGTCATTTCCCGCAGCTCTTTGATTTTGGTC
>CAVGSO010000014.1:0-34934 GCA_963631875.1 Firmicutes bacterium CAG:341
CCAACGCACCGGACAATGTCTTGACGTCCACGCCGTACTTGAGGGACAGCGTGGCCATTTTTGCGCCGTCACAGGGCCTGCTCCAAACCGCACCCCACACGTCAGAACGACCGGGGCGTATTGGACGGGCACAGTGTACGTTCCACTGAACAGAAAACACAAAAAGAGGCTGGAAGCGTTGGCATCCAACGCTTCCAGCCTCTTATTACAGGTCACTGCACATAGTTGACGGAGTGCCGGATCATGGGGCGATCCGTTCGGCTGTCGATTTTAGTCCTTTGCCAGCTTTACATACCCCTCATACCGCTCCTTGGCGTCGTTGGCGGCCTTGGCGTACAGCGCGTCCGCCTTTTCGGGGAAGGAGAGCTTCAGGGACGCATAGCGGTTCTCGCCCATGAGGAACTGCTGGAAGTCGCCGGTGGGCGCCTTGGAATCCAGCTGGAAGGGGTTCTTGCCCTCCGCCTTCAGACGCGGGTCGTAGCGATACAGGTGCCAGTAGCCGCACTCCACCGCCTTCTTCTCCTCGATCTGGCTCAGACCCATGCTGGCCTTCATGCCGTGCTCGATACAGGGGCAGTAGCAGATGACGATGGACGGGCCGTCATAGGCCTCGGCCTCGCGGATGGCCCGCAGCGTCTGCGCGGGGTCGGCGCCCATGGCCACCTGCGCCACATAGACGTAGCCGTAGCTCATGGCCATCAGACCCAGGTCCTTCTTCTTCGTGACCTTGCCGCCGGCGGAGAACTTGGCGATAGCCGCGGCAGCGGTGGCCTTGGAGGACTGGCCGCCGGTGTTGGAGTACACCTCGGTATCCAGCACCAGCACGTTGATGTTCTTGCCTGAGGCCAGCACGTGATCCAGTCCGCCGTAGCCGATGTCGTACGCCCAGCCGTCGCCGCCGAACGCCCACACGGACTTCTTGGTCAGGAATTCCTTATTATTGCGGATGAACTCGGCCTCGTTGCTCTTGTCGCCGGCCACCGCCGCCAGCAGCGCGTCGGCTGCCACGCGGGACTCGGCGGTGCTTTCGGCCTTGTCGATGTAGTTCCTGCACACCTCGGCGGCCACGCCCCTGTCGGCCAGCGTCTGGGCGGCGGCCTTGAGCTGACGCTTGACGGCGTCCTGCCCCAGCAGGTAGCCGTAGGCGTACTCGGCGTTGTCCTCGAACAAGCTCATGGCCCAGGCAGGGCCGCAGCCGTTGCAGTCGGTGCAGTAGGGAGTGCTGGGGGTAGAGCCGCCGTAGGCGGAGGAGCAGCCGGAGGCGTTGGTGATATACATATGGTCGCCGAACAGCTGGGTCACCAGCTTGATGTAGGGCGTCTCGCCGCAGCCGGCGCACGCGCCGGAGAACTCGAAGTAGGGCTTGGCGAACTGGGATGCCTTGACGGTCTTGTCGCTGACGGCGTCCTTCTTGACGGTGACAGTCTCCACGGCGTATTCCCAGTTGGCGGCTTCCTTCAGCTGGCTCTCCAGCGGCTGCATGGTCAGCGCCTTCTCCTTGGCGGGGCAGACGTTGACGCAGCTGCCGCAGCCGGTGCAGTCGTAGGGGGATACCTGCATGCGGTACTGATACTGAGCCAGACCGGTGGCCTTCTTCGTCTCGAAGCCGACGGGCGCGTTCTTCACCTCGCTCTCGTCCAGCAGCACGGGGCGGATGGCGGCGTGCGGGCAGACGAGGGAACACTGGTTGCACTGGATGCACTTGGTCATATCCCACCGTGGGACATCCACCGCCGCGCCGCGCTTTTCGTACTTGGTAGAGCCGGCGTGCCATGTGCCGTCCTCCAGCCCGTACTTCTTCATGACGGACACCGGCAGGCTGTCGCCCTCCTGACGGTTCATCACGTCCACCACCTCGCGGATGAAGTCGGGGGCTTTGCGCTCCACGGGCGTGTCCTTAGCACTCGCCCATGCCACGGGGATAGGCACCTCCACCAGCTCGTTGATGCCGTGCTCGATGGACGCATTGTTCATGTCCACCACGGCCTGACCCTTTTTCTTATAATAGGTCTTATAGATAGCATCCTTCATCTCGGCCACGGCCTGCTCCAGCGGGATGACCTTTGCCAGCTTGAAGAACGCGGCCTGCAAAATGGTGTTGGTGCGGCTGCCCAGTCCCAACTCGCGGGCGATCCTGATGGCGTCGATGGTGTAGAACTTCGCCTTCTTCTCCGCCAGTGCACGCTTCATGGAGGCGGGCAGGTTCTTCTCCAGCCCCTCGGCATCCCACGGGCAGTTCAGCAGGAATACGCCGCCCTCCTTCATGTTCTTCACCATGTCGTACTTGTGGACATAGGAGGGGGTGTGGCACGCCACAAAATCGGCGGACCGGATGAGGTACGGGGAGCGGATGGGCTGCTTGCCGAAGCGCAGATGGCTCTGTGTCAAACCGCCGGACTTCTTGGAGTCATAGACGAAGTACGCCTGACAGTACAGGTCGGTGGCGTGTCCGATGATCTTGATGGAGTTTTTGTTCGCGCCCACCGTGCCGTCGGAGCCCATGCCCCAGAATTCCGCGCTGGTCTGACCGGCGGGGGAGGTGTCAATATCGCAGGTAACGGGCAGGGAGGTGTGGGTCACATCGTCCACGATGCCCACAGTGAAATCGTTCTTGGGCCTGTCCTGCTTCAGATTATCCAGCACGGCGATGATCTGGCCGGGGGTGGTGTCCTTGCTGCTCAGGCCGTAGCGGCCGCCCACGATGGTCATGTCGCCGCCCTTCGTCTTATAGACGGAGCAGATGTCCTGATACAGCGGCTCGCCCATCGCACCGGGCTCCTTGGTACGATCCAGCACCGCCAGTTTATGACAGGAGGCGGGAACGGCGGCAAGAAACTTGTCCGCAGCGAAGGGACGGTACAGGTGGACATTCAGCAGACCGACCTTCTCGCCCTTGGCGGTCAGGTAGTCGATAGCCTCCTTCGCGGTCTCGGCCGCACTGCCCATCAGCACCACCACGCGCTCGGCATCCGGTGCGCCGTAGTAGCTGAACAGCTTGTACTCCCGGCCTGTCAGCTTGCTGATCTCCGCCATGTAGTGCTCCACCGCTTCGGGAATGGAGGCTACCTTCTCGTTGCAGGCCTCGCGGCACTGGAAGAAGATGTCGGGGTTCACGGTCGTGCCGCGGGTGGCGGGATGCTCGGGGTTCAGGGAGTTGCGGCGGAAAGCGCGCAGGGCGTCCATATCTACCAGCGGGCGCAGAGCCTCGTAGTCGAGCGCCTCGATCTTCTGAATCTCGTGGCTGGTGCGGAAGCCGTCGAAGAAATGCAGAAACGGCATACGGCAGTGGATGGCACTCAGGTGCGCCACTGCGCCCAAGTCCATGACCTCCTGCGGGGAGGAGGATGCCAGCAGCGCGAAGCCGGTGCTGCGCACGCCCATCACATCGCTGTGGTCGCCGAAGATGGACAGCGCATGGGCGGACAGGGTGCGGGCGGAGACATGGAACACGCCCGGCAGCATCTCGCCGGCGATCTTATACATATTGGGGATCATGAGCAGCAGGCCCTGCGACGCGGTGTAGGTCGTCGTCAGCGCACCGGATTGCAGCGAGCCGTGTACCGTACCGGCTGCGCCGCCCTCGGACTGCATCTCCACCACCTGCACGGGCTGGCCGAACAGGTTCTTCTTGCCGTTGGCCGCCCACTCGTCCACATGCTCCGCCATGGGGCTGGAGGGCGTGATGGGGAAAATGCCCGCGACCTCCGTGAAAGCGTAGGATACATACGCGGCGGCTTCGTTGCCGTCCATGATGACAGCTTTGTTTTTGTCCATAATGTACTCTCCTTTTATGTGATCCTTGCGGCGCAGTGCCGTCTATGGTCTCAATTCCGATTATAGCGGACTTTTCTGCCGCAGGCCAATCACGATATGCAAATCGCCGCTTCACAATTTCTTATACCCTCCTCTGCGGCGGGGATAAGCACGCCGCAAGTTTCATGGGAGTATTCGTTTTTGTCTGTTTTTCACAACGCGAAAAGTGTCCGTTTGTACACATTGCCTCGCCTGCCGACCGCACCGGTGGGGTTATCAAAAATCGTGAAACGCTTCTTCACGGTTGCTGATAACAAAAATCGGGAAAACTGTGGCATAATCTCGGTAGGGTGATGTCGGCAGACCGCCGCCTCGGGATATAAAAAATTGACAGGAGTACAGAAAGTCTGTTACTATTACGGTAACTATCTTGTAGAAAGAAGGGTTTTCTGTGACATCCAAATATGCCGTTTTCCTCAAGGTAGCCGAGCTGGGCAGTATGTCCAAGGCCGCCATGCACTGCAACTATTCTCAGTCCGCCGTCAGTCAGATCATCAGCTCTCTGGAAGATGAGCTGCAAATGACCCTTCTCAACCGCTCCCAATCCGGCGTCACGCTGACGAGCGACGGCGAGCAGCTGCTGCCGTACATCAAGCAGCTCCGTAACGCGCAGGAGCTGCTGACCGAGCAGGCCGCCAAGCTCAAGGGCGCGGAAATAGGCCACATCCGCATCGGCACCTTTTCCAGCGTGTCCTGCCATGTACTGGCTCCTGTGCTGAAGGAATTCAAGGCGGTTTACCCCAACATCAGCATCGAGATACGCGAGGGCGACGATGCCAGCGTCAACGAGATGCTGCTGCGCGACGAGGTCGATTTCGGCTTTATGGACGCGCCCGTCCCCGCGGGGTTTGATTCCCTTTTGGTGCGCCGCGACCCGTTCGTGGCGGTCGTGTCGGAGGACAGCCCCTACGCCGTGGCGGAGGCGGTGCCTCTGCCTGTGTACAGCTCCGAGCCGACTGCCCTCTTTGACGAGGGCAGCCAGAAGGAGGCCATGGGCGTCTTCCGGAAAAACAAAATTGCGCCGCGTGTGGAATACACCAGCCGCGACGACAACCTTATTCTTTCTCTGATAGAAAATAACCTCTGTATCGGATATATGGGCAAGCTGATCCTGACAAAGAACTCCTACCGCGTGGTCAGCCGCCCCACCGTGCCGCAGTATTACCGGGAGATCATGCTCGTGGTGCGCAGCATCGAGAATGCTTCTCCGGCCGCCGCACACTTTGTTGAATTTTTCAAAAATCACCTTGCGCAGACAGCTCCGCAGTAACAGAACCTGGCATACAGGCTCTGTCCACATACATAAAAGGTCAACGCCTGATGCCGATTCTTTGATCGCCAAGGGGTCATCCTGCGCCGCCGTGCGCTCCGACCCCGACCGCGACCTAAGCGCGGAAATGACAGCGGAGCAGCGGAAGAATACGAGGGCTTCTCCATTGTGCCGAACACGCGAGAGACGGAAAGCGTTGTACACCAACGCTTTCCGTCTCTCTTATAAATTAAAGGAGGGTATCTGACAGAAAGGAGGTATACCACTGATCTCTCCGCAAAAGCATCTACCGTCCATAGTTGGAAATTAGAACAAAAAGAAGAGGAGGAAAAACAATGGAACTCGAAATGAAAACAGAAGGAAAGAAGCTGGAATTCTATACAGGCCGATGGGTCTCGTTCCTGCCGTTCATCATATTCCTAGGCATGATTATCGTGTCCGTGGTGCTGGATGCCGTATCGGAGCGTTCAATGTGGGTCTGCTGTCTCGTCGGATTGATGCTTGCGTTTTTCTTGGCAAAAGACAAAGTCCGCTATGGTGATGCCATCGCGGAGGGCATTGCCCAAAAGCTGACCTCCGTGCCCGTGCTGTGCTGGATTTTTGCGGGTATATTCACAACTACGCTGCGTGCCGCCGGTTTGGTGGAGGGAATTGTTTGGGCTGCGTATAATGTTGGTGCCCACGGTATGCTGTTCGTGCTGGTCGCGTTCGTCTCCTGCGCCGCATTCGCCACGGCCGCCGGAACTGGCTTAGGCACTACAATTGCCGGCATCTCCATCCTATATCCTGCCGGCTGCCTGCTGGGAGCCAATCCTCTAGTTCTGGCTGGTGCTATCATCGGTGGCGGTGCTTTCGGCGACAACCTTGCTCCCGTTTCCGATACTACCATCTGCTCCGCAATGACTCAGGGCGCGGATATCACCGGCGTTGTGAAGTCTCGTCTGCGCTACTCCGCTGTGGCGGCTACGATCACTATTCTGTACATTCTTTTCTTTGGCGGCGGCGGAAGTATCAGCAGCGAGTCCCTCCCCCACGACCTGATCGCCGAATACATGAACCCCAAGGGTCTGCTGATGCTCATTCCCGCTATCCTGACCATCTATCTGGCCATCAAGACGAGCGATGTTATCTACGCCTGTATTGCCGGTACCGCTGCTGTCCTCATTGTGGCACTGCCTTTCGGCCTGCTGAAATTCTCTGATGTCATCTGCCTGACAGACGGCGGTGTGTCTGGCACTATTGTTGACGGTATCGGCGGTATGGCGGATATCGTTGTGCTATGCCTGCTCGTTATGGGTATGGTCGGCGTCATGAAAGCCGGTGAGGGCGACAAACTCCTGATCGACATTGCCACCAAAATCATCCGAAGTGTGCGAGGCGCGGAGTTGTCCATCGTTATCCTCACCGCAGCCTTGGCAGGCATGACCGGTGTCAACACCCCCGCCCTCCTTGCCATCGGTGTTCCTTATGCCAAGCCTATGGGCGAGAAGTTCCATATCCATCGCTATCGCCGCGCCAACCTTTTGGATGCCTCGTCCTGCTCTTTGGCCTACACGCTGCCGTGGACATCCATCGCTCTGGCAACCGCTACCTATTCCGCACAGGGCAATGCTCTGTTCGGCGATGCCGTCCCCGCTATCGGCGCGGAAGAGATATTCTTCTATCCCGTCTACGCATGGGCATTGCTGGCAGTAATGCTGTTTGCCTCTATCACCGGCTGGGGTCGCAGATATGAAGGGCCGAACGGCGAGGAGCTGAAGAAACTGCCCGAGGAGACCGCCACTAAGTAAACGACGCTCACGGGCTGTCGCCATATCAGCATGGTATCCCAGCCAACGGCTGGGATACCATCACAGTAGCAAGAAAAGGAGAAATGATATGAACCGTACAAGAGCCGCGTGGATTGATGTCGAACTAGACAATATCGTCCACAATGTAAAAGCTGTTCAGGCGCTGGCTCAGAAGGACACGGGGCGTCCCATGATGGCTATGCCGGTAATTAAGGGCAATGCCTACGGACACGGCATTTTCGAGGTTGCTCGCATTTTGGGCGAATCCGGCATCGAATGGATGGCCGTGGCCACCTATTCTGAGGCTCGACTTGCGCTGTTGGCTTCACCAAACGCAAAGATTTTAATTCTCGGATATACGCCGCTTGATATGATGGAGGGAATCGTCCGTTACGGTATCCGCCCCTGCGTGTATACCTATGAACAGGCTTTGGTGCTTTCTCAGCAGGCGCAGGTTCAAGGCAGGACTGCCTATATCCACATCAAAGTGGATACTGGTATGCACCGCTTGGGCTTCAATGTCAGTGAGCAGAATGCCGATATAGTGGCCGCCATCTGCGGACTGCCAAATGTGTGCGTTGAGGGACTGTTTACCCACTTTGCCACCTCCGCCATGCGTGAAAAGGAGTATGTACATTACCAATACCGCAATTTTTCTGCTTTCAAGGAAATGCTGACGGTACGCGGTGTGGATATTCCCGTGAAGCATTTGTCCAATTGCGGTATCATTCTTGACTCGCCAGAGTATCATCAGGACATGATCCGCTTCGGCAGCATGGTGTTTGGCTCCTATTCGTCCAACGAGGTCTGCAAACCCCGCGTACATCTGAAAGATGCCTTCGCCATCCGAGCAGAAGTAGCCTGCGTCAGAGATCTGTCCGTGGGTGAGGGCGTAGGCTACGATTTGGCGTTTATAGCCCAACGCCCCACCCGCATTGCAGTGCTGCCGTTGGGCTATGCCGATGTAATATGTCTGCGGCGCTTGAAAAATAAAGGCTATGTGCTGCTTCACGGCAAACGCGCCCCTATGGTGGGTTGTGTGTGCATGGATCAGCTGATGATTGATGTAACAGAGATTGAAAACGTCACCATGGGCGATGTAGCTACACTGATCGGCCGTGACGGCGACGATATTCTCTCGCTGCAAGAAGTAGCTGACCGCGTAGGTACGGATGGCTATGAAGTGCTGCTGTCCAACACACAGCGGCTGCCTATCCGCTACTGGAAAGGCGGAGAGATGATCGGCACACTGGATATCCATCAAACTTTACTATCTTACTATGAAAGGATTTACAACCTATGAGCAGAGAATTTTCCAAGGCGGCGCGGAATTACCCGCCCTCCGGCATCCGCAAGATGTTCGATCTGGCCGCGAAGTACCCCGATGCCATCAAGCTGACGGTGGGTGAGCCCAATTTTGACACCCCCGCCTATATCAAGGAGGCCGCGAAGAAGGCCATGGACGCGGGCGAGACGCACTACACCCCCAACGCCGGTATGACCGTGCTGCGCCAGGCGGTGGCAGAAAAATATCAGAAGAGTCACTGGGACGGCTACACCGCCGACCATGTGATGGTCACCGTGGGCGCGATGGAAGGCCTGATGCTGACCATGATGCTGCTGCTCGACCCCGGCGACGAGATATTGGTGCCCGACCCCTGCTTCCCCAACTACTACGGGCAGGCGTCCCTGACCGGCGGCAGTGCCAAGCCCGTCCCCACCTATGAGGAGAACGACTACCGCATGATGGCCTCGGACATTGAGAAGTGCATCACGCCGCACACCAAGGCGTTGATCCTCAACTCCCCCTGCAACCCCACCGGCGCGGTGCTGACCAAGGAGGACATCCTCGCCATCGCCGAGGTCGTGAAGAAGCACGACCTGTGGGTGCTGTCCGACGAGCCGTATGACACCATCGTCTACGACGGCGTAAAGCCCTTCAGCATTGCGCAGGTGCCCGAGGTGCGCGACCGCGTGTTCGTGCTCAACAGCTTCTCCAAGTCCTATGCCATGACCGGCTGGCGTGTCGGCTATGTGGTCACGCCCGACCCCGCCTGCGTCAAGAAAATGGCGCAGATGAACGAGGCGATCGCCTCCTGCGTGTCCAGCTTCTCTCAGGTCGCCGCGGCCGAGGCTCTCAAGAGCACCGACTGCGTAAAGCAGATGGTGGCCGACTACACCCGCCGCCGGGATATCCTGATCGACGGCATCAACGCTATCCCCGGCTTCAGCTGCAAGAAGTCCGCCGGCAGCTTCTACGCCTTTGCCAACATCAAGGCGTTCGGCAAGAGCTCGCAGGATTTCGCCGAGGAGCTGCTGGTGGGCGCCGGTGTCGTCACCGTGCCCGGCTCGGCATTCGGCGCGTGCGGCGAGGGCTATCTGCGCCTCGTGTTCGCCAACTCCGACGAGAACCTCAAGGAAGCCGTCCGCCGTATCGATGCCTATGTCCATAAGGCGTATCCCAATATGAAGTAAAAGGCCGTCGTTTTACACGGCGCGGCCATGCGGCAGGGAAAAGTATGTGCTTTCTCTGCATATGAGAAAATTTAGCAAGGAGGCGCTATTATGGAAAGAAATGTTACCATGCCGACAATGGAGAGCGTGAAGAGCTTCAAGGCTGCCATGGCATCGGAGCAGGGTGCTTTCGGCCCCTTTATGATTACCTCCGACCCCGCCTTTGTGGAGGCGGCCGGTTATGCCGGATATGATTTCGTGCTGCTGGATATGGAGCACGGCCCCGGCACCTTCGAGAATCTGCAAAATCTCATCCGCGCCGCCAATGTCTCCGGCGTCTGCCCCGTGGTGCGCGTCCCCCGTGGGACGGACATCTGGATCGATCAGGCGTTGGATGTCGGCGCGGGCGCGGTGATGATTCCGCAGATCGACAACGCGGAGCAGGCGCGAGCCGCCGTTTCTGCCGCCAAATTCTCCCCTCGCGGCACCCGCGGCACCTGCCGCTTCGTGCGCTCCGCTGCCTACGGCGGTGTCGCCGGTGCGGACTACTTCGCGCAGGCGCAGGACACCGTGGTGATTTTGCAGGCCGAGGGCCAGAAGGCCATCGACAATCTGGATGACATCCTCGGTGTCGAAGGCGTGGACATCGTGTTCGTAGGGCCTTACGATCTGTCCGCCTCTCTGGGCATTATCGGGCAGATCACCCATCCTCTGGTCATGGAGCGGATCGCGCAGATCGTGCAAAAGGCGGCCGCGAAGGGTGTACAGGTGGGCTGCTTCGCCGACTCTGCCGAATCCGGCCGCAAGCTGCTGGAGATGGGCGTGAAATTCATCGGCTATTCCTGCGATACGGCGATCTTTATGAATATGGCAAAAGCTGACATTGCCGCCTTCCACGGCGAACATTGAAAGTTGAGAGGAATATGAGCAAGAAAAATTATGTTGTCATGGACGGCAACACGGCGGCGGCCCATGTTGCCTATGCCTTTACCGAGGTAGCAGCCATCTACCCCATCACGCCGTCCTCCCCCATGGCGGAGAAGGTGGACGAATGGTCCGCCAAAGGTCGGAAGAATCTGTTCGGCTCCACGGTGGATGTGATCCAGATGCAGTCCGAGGCCGGCGCCGCCGGTACCTGCCACGGCTCCTTACAGGCCGGCGCACTGACCACCACCTTTACCTCCTCGCAGGGCTTGATGCTGATGATCCCCGCCATGTATGCCATGGGCGGTCAGTTCCTCCCCAGCGTCATGCACATCGCCTCCCGCGTTGTAACCTCCAACCACCACTCCATTTTCGGCGACCACACCGACTTTATGACCTGCCGTACCACCGGCTACGCCATGCTGATGTCCTCCTCCCCTCAGGAGGCTATGGATCTGGCGGCGGTGGCACACCTGTCCGCTATCAAGGCAAAGTATGCCTTTATGCACTGCTTTGACGGCTTCCGCACCTCCCACGAGATGCAGCGCATCGAGGCGCTGGACTACGAGGAGCTGCGCCCGCTGCTGGATCAGGAGGCACTGCGTGATTTCCGCCGCCAATCGCTGAATCCCGAGCATCCCACCAACCGCGGCAACAATGTCAACCCCGATGTGTACTTCCAGTGCAAGGAGGGTGCCAACGTCAAGGCGGCCATCGTACCGGATACCGTCCAGCACTATATGGACGAGATTGGCCGGCTGACGGGCCGTGACTACAAGCTGTTCAACTACTACGGCGCACCCGACGCCGAAGAAGTGATCGTTGTCATGTGTTCCGCCTCCGAGGCTGTGAAGGAGACCGTGGACTACCTCAACGAGCAGGGCCGCAAGGTGGGCATGGTGCAGATCCATCTGTACCGTCCCTTCTCCGTGAAGCACTTCTCCGCCGCCATTCCCGCCACAGTTAAGAAGATCGCCGTGCTGGATCGCAGCAAGGAGACCGGCTCCGTGGGCGAGCCGGTATATCTGGACGTGGTGACGGCGCTGAATCAGGTCGGCCGCGGCGATATCCGTGTGGTAGGCGGCCGCTATGGCCTGTCCAGCAAAGATACCACCCCCGGACAGCTGATCGCCGTGTACGACAATCTGCGGCAGGAGTCCCCCAAGAACAGCTTTACCATCGGTATCAACGACGACGTGACCCATACCTCTCTGGATTATGAGAACGTGGAGTTCCACCATCCCGGTGAGATCTCCTGCAAAATCTGGGGTCTGGGCGGCGACGGTACCGTGGGAGCCAATAAGAACGCCATCTCCACCATCGGTCTGGTGGCCGATAAATACGCGCAGGCCTACTTCTCCTACGACTCCATGAAGTCCGGCGGCCTGACCCAGAGCCATCTGCGCTTCGGCGATACGCCTATCCGCAGCACCTATTTGGTGTCCTCCGCCGATTTCGTGGCCTGCCATGCGCCTACCTACGTCAAGAAATATGATCTGACCGAGGATCTGAAGGACGGCGGCACCTTCCTGCTGAACTGCCCTTGGGCGACAGAAGAACTGGAGGATCACCTTCCCGCCAAGATGAAGAGGGATTTGGCCCGCAAGCACGCCCGGTTCTACATCATTGACGCTGCCAAGCTGGCCGCCGACATTGGCCTTGGCAAGCATACCAACAACATCCTTCAGGGCGCGTTCTTTGCCCTGACCAATGTCATTCCTATGGATGTGGCCATGGCGGATATGAAGAAGAACAACTATGCCACCTACTTCAAGAAAGCCGGACAGAAGATCGTTGATCTGAACGACAAGGCCGTAGATGTCGGCATTACCGCCGCCGTGAAGGTGGACATTCCCGCCGCGTGGGCCGACGCGCAGGACGCTCCCGCCGCCGAGATCAACGCCACGCCCTTTGTCAAGGAGATCGTCATGCCCATGGACCGCCAGCAGGGCGACAAGCTGCCTGTGTCCGTGTTCCAAAAGCACGGCGTGCTGGACGGCACATGGGAGAACGGCACCTCCGCTTACTCCAAACGCGGCGTAGCCACCTCCGTTCCGAAATGGGAGCCGGCGGTCTGTGTTCAGTGCAACCGCTGCGCCATGAGCTGCCCCCATGCCGCCATTCGTCCGGTGCTGCTGACCGAAGAGGAGAAGACGCAGGTTCCCGCCGGGTTTGTCACCGTACCCGCCAAGGGGCTGGGCAAGGACGCACCCGCCTACGGCTTCCGTATGCAGATATCCCCCTACGACTGTTTGGGCTGTGGTGTGTGCCTGACGGCCTGCCCCGCCAAGGGCGCGCTGACCATGGCTCCCTTCGAAGAGATGAAGGCCGAGCAGACGCTGTTCGATCAGGTGGCCATGAACGAGACCTATTTGAAGAAGGACGTCATCAGCGATAAGAGCGTGAAGAACGTGCAGTTCGCCAAGCCCTACTTCCAGTTCTCCGCCGCCTGCGCGGGCTGCGCGGAGACAACGTACATCAAGCTCCTGAGCCAGCTGTTCGGCGACCATATGTATGTGGGCAATGCCGCGGGCTGCTCCTCCGCCATCAGCGGCGGCGCGCCCATCCTGCCCTACTGCAAGGACTGCCACGGTCACGGCCCCGCATGGGAGCACTCCCTGTTTGAAGACAATGCCGAGTTCGCTTACGGCTTCTTCCACGCGCAGGATGCCATCCGCAAGGAGCTGCTGATCCGTCTGTACGCCATCAAGTCCGCGGGTATTGCCGCGGAGGCTGTGGAGGCCTACCGGAACGGGTGGAACAAGCACGAGACCTCCCGCGCCGTCACAGACGCGCTGCTGGCCGCTCTGGAAAAGGCCGAGCAGACGGAGGACGTGAAATACGTCCTTGAAAACAGAGAATATCTGGCCAAGAAGTCCGTTTGGGCTGTGGGCGGCGATGGCTGGGCCTACGACATCGGCTTCGGCGGTATTGACCATGTCATGGCACAGAACCGTGATGTGAACCTGATGGTGCTGGACACCGAGGTGTATTCCAATACCGGCGGCCAGTCCTCCAAGGCCACGCCCACCAGCGCCACGGCAAAATTCTCCGCCGGTGGCAAGCAGGTGGCAAAGAAGGATCTGGGCGGCATCCTGATGCAGTACGGCTATGTGTATGTCGCGCAGGTGGCCATGGGCGCGGATCAGGCTCAGACGCTCAGGGCTCTGCGCGAGGCCGAGGCGTATGACGGCCCGTCCATCGTGATCTGCTACTGCCCGTGCCTTGAGCAGCATATCAAGGCGGGCATGGGTTGCACGCAGGAGGAGATGAAGAAGGCTGTCGAGTGCGGCTACTGGCAGCTCTACCGCTACGACCCCCGCCGCACGGCAGAGGGCAAGAACCCCTTCCAGCTGGATTCTCCCGAGCCTGATACCGACAAGCTGATGGACTTCCTGATGGGTGAGAACCGCTTCGCCGCGCTGAAGAACAACTTCCCGGAGAAGGCCGACGCGCTCTACGCCAAGGAGATCGCCGATGTGAAGGCGCGCTACGCCAAGTATAAGAGAATGGCCGAGGAGGACTGAGCCCCCCTGTTCCTCCGTATACTGAGCGATCAACGCAGGGGGGATCGCTCCCATCGGGCGATCCCCCCTGCTGCGCTGTATCGTATGTGCAGATTTTCAGAACAGATGGACCGATTTATGAAGCTGAATCAAGATGAGATCAAAACGATCCTGCCGCACCGTGAACCGATGCTTCTGGTGACATCGGTAGAAAATTTAAGACCCGGAGAGGATATCCGCGCCGTCTTTTTCGCGGATCCTGAAATGGACATCTTTCACGGACACTTTCCGGAAGCGCCGATACTGCCGGGTGTATATTCCGTAGAATGTATGGCGCAGGCGGTGGATATCCTGCTGATGACAACACCGCGCTACGCCGAAAAAACACCGCTCCTTTTAGGTGTTGACAAGGTGAGCTTCCGAAAAAAGATCCTGCCGGGAGACACCCTTGAGATCCATGCAAAGATTATTTCCGAGAGAAAAGAAAAAGCCATCGTCACTTGCGCTGCCGAAGTATACGTTCATCAGGAACGGGCGGCCCACGGCGATATAACGATAGCTATGCGGTAAATTTAAGGAGGAAACGAAAATGGCATTGATGACCGCAAAGGAATACATCGACTCCCTGCGCAAGCTGAACACCCGCGTGTACATGTTCGGCGAAAAAATCGACAACTGGGTGGATCACCCCATGATCCGTCCCTCCATCAACTGCGTCGCCATGACCTATGCGCTGGCGCAGAACCCGGAGTACGAGGACCTCATGACCGCAACCTCCAGCCTCACGGGTCATAAAATCAACCGCTTCACCCACCTGCACCAGTCCTCCGAGGACTTGGTGAAAAAGGTGAAAATGCAGCGTCTCTTGGGGCAGAAGACCGCCTCCTGCTTCCAGCGCTGCGTGGGCATGGATGCCTTCAACGCCGTCTTTTCCAGCACCTACGAAATTGACGAGAAGTGCGGCACGCACTACCACGAGAACTTCAAGAAGTTCCTCATCTACGTGCAGGATAACGACCTGACCGTGGACGGTGCCATGACCGACCCCAAGGGCGACCGCTCCAAGGCGCCCCACGACCAAACCGACCCGGATATGTACGTCCACGTCGTCGAGCGCCGCCCGGACGGTATCGTCGTCTGCGGCGCGAAGTGCCACCAGACGGGCTCCATCAACTCCCACTGGCACATCTTCATGCCCACCATCGCCATGGGCGAGGCCGACAAGGACTACGCCGTGTCGTTCGCCTGCCCCACCGATGCCGAGGGTCTGTACATGATCTACGGCCGCCAGTCCTGCGACACGCGCAAGATGGAGGACGGCTGCATCGACGTCGGCAACAGCAAGTTCGGCGGGCAGGAGGCACTGGTCGTCCTCGACCACGTGTTCATCCCCAACGAGTATATCTTCCTCAACGGCGAGTATGAGTTCGCGGGCATGATCGTGGAGCGCTTCGCCGGCTACCACCGTCAGAGCTACGGCGGCTGCAAGGTCGGCGTGGGTGATGTCGTCATCGGCGCAGCCGCGCTCGCCGCCGAGTATAACGGCGTGGAGAAGGCCAGCGCCGTCAAGGACAAGCTCATCGAGATGACCCACCTCAACGAGACGCTCTACTCCTGCGGTATCGCCTGCTCGTGCGAGGGCTGCCCGACGAAAGCGGGCAACTATCAGATCGACCTGCTGCTGGCGAACGTCTGCAAGCAGAACGTCACCCGCTTCCCCTACGAGATCGTGCGTCTGGCCGAGGACATTGCGGGCGGATTGATGGTCACCATGCCCAGCGAGACGGACTTCAAGTCCGACACCGTCGTCGGCAACAACGGCGAGACCATCGGCGAGATCTGCAACAAGTACTTCGCCGCCCGTGAGGGCGTCAGCACCGAGGATCGCCAGCGTGTCATGCGCTTCCTCGAGAATATGTGCCTCGGCGCGGCGGCCGTCGGCTACCGCACGGAGTCCATGCACGGCGCAGGCTCGCCGCAGGCGCAGCGCATCATGATCGCCCGTCAGGGGAACATTCAGGGCAAGAAAAAGCTGGCGAAAAATATCGCGGGCATCAAGGAGTCATGATTACGGAGTGAAGGAGAAGAATACCATGAATTTTGATCTCAGCCGTGAGCATCAGCTCATCCGTATTGTAGGCTTTACGTCAGTCAGCCACGTATCAGCACCGCCAATTTCAAGACACAGGCAAAAGAAGCCACAAGCGTGACGGGAATACCGGCTAATCTCAAAAGCGGATGCATATGGAAGTCCTCGCCCACAATGGCAGGCTTTTGTTCCGCCAGCAACGTAATGGTCAGCATCACCGGAAGGACAGCACCGTTCAGCAAGCCGGCCAGCAGCATCAGGTCTGTAGGAGTGCCCCAGAGATATGCCACGCCGGCGGCAATCAGAGCAAAGCAGACAGTGCATAGGCGTTCAAAGCGCTGTACGACCGGGTGAAATATTTTCAGGAAGGATACCGAAGTGTAGGAAGCCCCCATAGAGGTCGTGAGACCTGTGCAGGTGAGCACCGCACCGAACAGCCAGCGTCCCGGATCTCCCATGATAGCAGAAAAGACCTTCAGCACAGGGCTGGCGCTGTGTACCAGATCTTCGGCGGTAAATGTGCCGCCAGCACAGACGCTCAGCGTTGTCAGAAACAGAAGAATGCGCACACCGCCGGATAGCAGCGTGCCAAGGAGCACACTGCGGCGCGTACCGGTCAATACATCGGCCCCGGTCACACCCGCGTCCAGCAGACGATGCGCCCCGGCAAACGCAATGTATCCGCCACATGATCCTCCCAAAAGAGTCAGAAGTGGAGATACAAGATACACGGTTTCCAGAGGAAAAAACGCGGCTGTGGCACGCACATGCATACGAGCCAGCCCGCCGGTGCCGATGATCGCCATGACCGTGGAGTCCTTCCTTGCCAGACATGTAGCGGCGTAGGCACCGGCAGCGGAGGTGCGGTAGTACGTCAGGCGGCTGGAATCCATATTCTGCTGACCGGATTTCTTCCCTTTGGTGGAGAATCCGTCAATCCTTCGTTGGAAGCGGTGCGCAGCGTCCGGATTGAAAACTCGGATGTGGAACTGATTCGTCTGGAAGTGCCGTTTCGGTGGAACGCATGGCGATCAATGTAGATGATACCCGCACTGCCGATGGGACAAATCACGGCAGCCTTAGAGGCAGCGATATGCACTCTGAGTAGTGGTAGCTCAGAGGGAAATAATACGCTCTGGGGAAAAGAATCCTGACTGCTTTGCATAAGCCGGGATAATTTCTATGACCAAGGGCGAAAAGAAGACACTGTCTTTCACCTCGGACGCCGCATTTGACGATTTCCTCCGTGCAGAGTTGGACGGCAAAACGGTAAACGAAAGCCGCTACACCGCAAAATCCGGCAGCACAGTTGTCACGCTGAATGCCGACTATGTGGCCACGCTTGCGGCAGGTGAGCCTACGATGGGTATCGTGTCCCAAAGCAGCGGTATTGTGTTTTCACCCGCTATGTGCTATTATGTATAGTGTATATGAACAGGAGGAGGCGCAGGATGTTCAAGAAAAACGGCCGCAGCGGGCGCGGCGTGAATTTCGTGTGGCCGCTGGCGGGCGGCTATTTGGTGTATCTGGGCGGCAAGCTGCTGTGGATGTGCTATCGTGGCGAGAGCAGCAATATGGTACTGAGCACGCTGGCGGGCATTGCGTTCATGGTGCTGGGCGGGCTGGTCATTCTCCGCGAGTGGCATATCTACCGCGGAGGCAACGCGCCGACGGATACCGAGGACGCGCTGCCGGAGGAAACGGAGACGGCAGAGGACGAGGCTTATACCGAGAACGAGGCTTGCGCCGAGGAGGACGAAGCATGACACAGGCGCTGCTGGAGGCGATCGTGCAGGCGCACCCGTGGGTAGTGCGCTTCACGCGCTACGAGTACCGGGAGGCGTTTCAAGAATATTCGCGGTGCTACGCGCCGCGGTACGCTGAGGCCGCCGCGCACTCGGAGGACATCTCCGCGCTGGCGGGCGAGATCATCGACGCGCTGGTGCAGCAGCGCGTCGGGCTGCGCTTCTGGAACCGCGGCGCGGCCGCGGCGGAGCAGAAGACGGTCACGGTATGCTACCTGACGCCGATGCTGCTGCAATCGGAAGAACCGCGCTGCCGCGAGCTGGCGTTTGCGCTGTGTGAAAAATGGCGGGAGAAGTGGCCGAAGAACGGCTACGAAACGGCGGATTTTGCGACGCTGGCGGACGGATTCCGCCGCTCCATCATGGGTATCGACCTCGCCAACAAGCATCTGAACAAGGAGCGGGACAGGTGAATACCGGACATCAGCGGGAAATTTTGACCGAGAATGCGCCGTTTCAATGTGTATTATGACGAAAAAACTCGCTTCGCCTTTGTGCAATTTGCCCATAAACGAGGAGGCATTTATGGCGAAAAAGCAGAAATCCATTTTTGGCGGGCGAAAAAACTTGTCAGGAACTTTACGTGGTGCTATAATGTTTCCATCATTGGAGCAGGGTATTTACTCTGCTCTGAGAAAAAACTTTGATTTCGAAAAGGAGAGCTACAAATGAAGAAGTTTCTTGCTCTGATCCTTGCTCTGCTGATGGCGCTGTCTCTGGTCGCCTGCGGCAGCAGCAGCACGGACACCGGCAGCACCGACGCCGCCACCGGCGATGACGCTGCGACCACCGAGGATATCAACATCGCCGTTGTCCTCAAGTGCACCACCTCCGAGTATTGGGGCTACGTGCAGGAGGGCTGCGAGAAGGCCGCCGATGAGCTGGGTATCAAGGTCACCGTGACCGGCCCCAACGCTGAGAGCGACGTTGCCGAGCAGGTCAACATGATCGAGACGGCGATCGGCTCCGGCTGCAACGCGATCGTCTGCGCCCCCAATGATGCCGCTGCCGCGAACAGCGCGCTGAAGGCCGCCATCGACAAGGGCATCCCCGTTCTGTCCGTTGACACCAACTGCGGTATCGAGGGTCAGACCTCCTTCGTCGGCACGATGAACGACGAGGCTGCCTATCAGGGCGGTATCTGGGCTGCCAGCCAGCTCGGTGACGGTGCCAAGGCCGTGATCATCTACGGTCAGGAAGGCGACAACACCTCCAACCTCCGCATGGCCGGCTACACCAAGGCTTGCGAGGAGAAGGGCATTGAGATCCTTGACAAGCTGTCCGGCCAGAACACCACCGACGGTGCTGTGAAGACCATGGAAGACCTGCTGAACAAGCACGGTGATGCGATCGACGTCGTGTTCTGCCACAACGACGATACCGCGCTGGGCGCCGCTAAGGTCTGCGAGGAGCAGGGCTACAGCGACATCCTCATCGTCGGCTTCGACGGCAACGCCTCCGCCTACGAGGCCATTGCCTCCGGCACCTCCAATGTGAAGGCTACCGTCGCTCAGCAGCCCGTCGAGATGGGTTATCAGGTCGTCAAGGCGGCTTACAATGCCATCAAGGGCGAGACGGTTGAGTCCACCATCGCTGCCGATGTCGTGGTCGTGACCGCCGAAAACGTGAAGGACTATATGAAGTAATCAAAACCATAAAGTCGCCGCGTTACATACATTAAGTATAGGAGGGGGCGGCAGGAAACTGTCGCTCCCTCATGCTTTTTTATCAAGGCGCACTCCTACCCCCCGGCATCAAGGCGCAGAATAAGGGAGAATCGAGGTACCTCAATGAGTGAGTATGTAGTTGAACTGAAAAACATCACCAAGCGATTCCCGGGCGTGGTCGCCATGCGAAATATGTCCATCGGTATTCGTCCCGGTGAAATTCACGGGCTGATCGGTGAGAACGGCGCAGGCAAATCCACGCTGATCAAGGTCCTCACAGGTGTGCATATCCCCGAGGAGGGCGACATCTATGTGGACGGTGAAAAGAAAGTATTTAAAAATCCCGTGCAGGCGCGTGAGGCAGGCATCGCCTGTGTGTATCAGGAGCTGAACATTGTCAGCCAGCTTTCGGTGGTGGACAATGTATTTATGGGCCGAGCCATTAAGAAGGGTCCCCTGCTGGACTATGCAAAGATGGAGGCCGTGGCAAAAGAGGCGCTTACCACGCTCGGACATCCCGAGATCGATGTCAGAGCCGAGTGCGGCAAGCTGGGTATCGGCCTGCAGCAGATGGTGGAGATCGCCAAGGCGGTCTCACTGGACGCGAAGCTGATCATTATGGACGAGCCGACGTCCTCCTTGGGCAAGGAAGAAATCGAGCAGTTGATGGAGACCGTCCGCAATCTGAAAAAGAAGGGCATCGCCATCCTGTTTGTTTCTCATAAACTGGAAGAGCTGTTCGAGCTGTGTGACCGCGTGACGGTCATGCGCGACGGCGAGCATATCGTTACAGAAGATATTGGAAACATCAACGAGGATCAGCTGATCTCCGCCATGGTCGGCCGCACGCTGGACAACCTCTTCCCGAAGGAGTTCGGCGTCAAGGGCGACGTGTGGCTCGAGGGCAGGAACCTCAACGAAGCGGGCGTGCTGCATGACGTGAGCTTCAAGGCTCACGCCGGACAGATCACCTGCTTTGCCGGACTTGTCGGCGCAGGGCGCACGGAGACCATGCGCGCCATCTTCGGCGCAGACCCCTTGGACAGCGGCGAAATTTACATCAAGGGGCAGAAAGTCAACATCAAGAAGCCCGCAGACGCCATCAAGCACGGTATCGGCTTCTTGACGGAGGACCGCAAGGGACAGGGACTGGTGCTGTCCCTCGGCGTGAGAACGAACCTTATTTTGGCGAACATGAAGGGCTTTACCAAGGGACTTCTGTTCGACGACAAGAAAATCGAAGAGGCCGGACAGGCGAACGTCGCCGGGCTGAAGATCAAGACGCCCTCGCTCGACGAGGTGACGGCGCAGCTCTCCGGCGGCAACCAGCAGAAGGTGGTTATCGGCAAGTGGATCAACACCAATGCGGATATTCTGATCTTTGATGAGCCGACCCGCGGCATCGACGTGGGCGCGAAGATCGAGGTCTACAACGTGATGAACCAAATGGTCAAGGAGGGCAAGTGCGTAATCATGGTCTCCTCCGAGCTTCCGGAGGTGCTTGCCATGAGCGACCACGTCATCGTCATGCGGGGTGGCCGCGTGATGGCAAATATAGAGAGAGATTCCGAACACTTCAATTCTGAAGATATCATGAAAGCCGCATGGGGAGGATCGTTAGACTGATATGAAAACGAAAACAAACTTCAAAGACATTCTGCAAAAATTGGGGACGGCGCTGGCGCTGGTCATCCTCGTCATCATCTTCTGCATCGTGCGTCCCGACACATTCCCGAAAATCGGCAATGTGATGAACATTCTCAAGCAGGCATCCATCAACTGTCTCATTTCCTGCGGTATGCTGTGCGCCCTGATCACCGCCGGTATCGACCTGTCCGTCGGCTCGAACTGCGTGCTGTGTACCTGCACCATCGGCGTTCTGGTGCAGAACTACGGGATCACGAATCCCTTCGTTCTCATCATCGCCGGTCTGCTCGTCAGCACCCTGATGGGCTTTTTGAACGGCACGCTGCTCACCCGCCTCGACCTGCCGCACCCCTTCGTTTCTACCATGGGTATGAAGAACGTGCTATTGGGACTTGCGCTGGTCATCACGGGGTCTAAATCCATCGCCTTTACGGGCGCGGGCGTGGACAGCGTGATGTGGATCGGCAGCCACTCCTTCTTCCAAGTCAAGGACGCCGCCGGCAAGGTCACCTTCCCCGGCATCCCCGCCAGCTTCATTCTGGTGCTGATCGTGTTCGTCCTGTTTGACATCTTCCTGCGCCGCACGGCGCTCGGCCGTCAGATCTACTGCTGCGGCGGCAACCCCGAGGCGGCACGCCTGAGCGGTATCCCCTCCAAGGACGTGCTGACGTTCGTGTATACGCTCTCCGGCTTTATGGCCGGTATGGCGGGCGTCGTCTCCGTCGGCCGTCTGGCCACCGCGAACGCCAACTCCGGCGCGACCTACGATAACGACGCCATCGCGGCCTGTATCGTCGGCGGCGCGTCCTTCACGGGCGGCAAGGGTACCATTTGGGGTACGATGATCGGCGCACTGCTGATGGCGGTCATCCGCAACGGCTTGAACCTGCTCGGTGCGCAGAACGATATTCAGTACATCGTCATCGGCGGCGTAATCATCCTCGCCGTGACCATCGATGTCATGCGCAACAAGGTGGAGGCAAAGGCACGTAAAATGGCGGCGCAATAAGCCGTCGGATTTTCGAAGAAGAATAGGGAATGCAGCTTTGCCTTCCCTATTTTTCTGCATTCATTGTTTATACCGGCAAGAACCGATAAAAATAGGAGGCTGTATCAATGTTTGACGTCAACAAAGTACATGTAGGCATTGCACCCATCGGCTGGTGCAACGACGATATGCCGGAGCTGGGCGCGGAGAACACCTTCCAGCAGACCGTCAGCGAGATGGCACTGGCGGGCTTCACCGGGTGCGAGATCGGCAATAAGTACCCCAAGGACCCCGTGGAGCTGAAGAAGGCGCTCGACCTGCGCGGAATGCGCATCGCAAGCCGCTGGTATTCCTCGTTCCTCCTGACCCGTCCCATCGAGGAGGAGGAGAAGGACTTCATCGCCAACCTCGACTTCCTGACGGCTGTCGGCGCGAACCGCATCAACGTCAGCGAGCAGAGCTACTCCATTCAGGGCTGCGCCGACGTCCCCATTCTCACGGGCGGCCACAAGCACGTGATGAACGACGCGGAGTGGGCGCTTCTGTGCAAGGGGCTGAACCACCTCGGCAAGATCGCCGCCGACCGCGGCTTCAAGCTCTGCTTCCATCACCACATGGGTACGGTCGTGCAGACCAGTGAGGAGACCGACCGCATGATGAGCCACACCGACCCGCGCTACGTCTTCCTGTGCTACGACACCGGACATTTCACCTTCGCAGGCGAGGACCCGCTGGCCATGCTGAAGAAGTACGTGGACCGCGTGGGTCACGTCCATCTGAAGGATATGCGCCTGAGCGTCGTCAAGCAGGTGCGCGAGCAGAATATGAGCTTCTTGCAGGCCGTCCGCAGCGGCGCGTTCACCGTCCCCGGCGACGGCGACGTGAACTTCGACCCCGTCTTCGAGGTGCTGGCCAAGGCGAACTACGAGGGCTGGCTGCTGGTGGAGGCGGAGCAGGATCCCGCCAAGGCCAATCCGCTGGAGTACGCGATCAAGGGCCGCCGCTACATTCGCGAGCATACCGGGCTGTAAGGAGAGAACATGACTTACTTTAATAAGAACAATGAGCTGCACCGCGGCTACAACAGCTATATCGACGAGACGACCAACCGCATGGGTACGATGATGAACGTGGGACTGCTCGTGCTGGAGCGCGGTGACACCTATACCTACGAGAGCGATACGCGCGAGGTGGCCATGCTGCTCTTCGAGGGTCAGGTGACCTACGCCTACGCGGGCAAGACGGTCGAGGCGGATCGTCCCGACTGCTTCCACCACGAGGCGTACTGCCTCCTCGCCCCGAGAAAGACGAAGATCACCCTCACGGCGCACAGCCACGCGGAGATCTATATGCAGGACACCGAGAACGAGCGTGACTACGAGCCGATCATGTACACCCCCGAGACGGTGCAGACGCAGTACGCCGGCTCCAAGGGCGAGCTGATGGGCGCGATGGAGCGCGAGATCAAGACCTTCTTCGACTATGACAACGCGCCGTTTTCCAACATGGTACTCGGCGAGGTCCTCAACCACCCCGGCAAGTGGAGCAGCTATCCGCCCCATCACCATCCCCAGCCGGAGGTGTACTTCTACCGTTTCGACTATCCCCACGGCTTCGGTGCGGGCTTCGCCAACGGCGATGTCTACAAGACGGAACACAACGGCTGCGCCGTCATCAATCACGGTTTTCACTCTCAGGTGGTTGCACCGGGCTACGCAATGTGCTATGCTTGGGGCATCCGCCACCTGCCGGACGACCCGTGGCAGAAGACGCGCATTGACGACAAGGAGCATGAGTGGCTCTGGAAGCCGGATGCCAACGATCACATCTACCCCAATCACTGATTAGGAGGAATGACAATGAAAACCGTCCGCTTAACTATGGCACAGGCACTGGTTCGCTTTTTGGAAAATCAGTTCATCGATGTCGACGGTGTGCAAAGCCGCTTCGTCAAGGGCCTGTTCATCATCCCCGGCCACGGCAACGTGGTGGGTCTTGGTCAGGCGCTGTCGCAGGAGGGAAAGCACCTTGAGGTCTATCAGGGCAAGAACGAGCAGGGCATGGCGCAGGCCGCCGTCGCCTTTGCTGCCCAGACGAAGCGCAAGCAGATGATGGTGGCGACCTCCTCCGTCGGCCCCGGCGCCGCGAACATGGTCACCGCCTGCGGCACGGCCACGGCGAACAACCTGCCGCTGCTGGTGCTGCCCGGTGACACCTACGCCTGCCGCCAGCCCGACCCCGTGCTGCAGCAGGTGGAGCATACGCACTCCCTTGCCATCACGACCAACGACGCCTTCAAGGCGGTCTGCCGCTATTGGGACCGTATCGTCCGCCCCGAGCAGCTCATGAGCGCCATGCTCAACGCTTTCCGTGTGCTGACCGACCCCGCCAACACGGGCGCCGTGTGTATCGCCATGCCGCAGGACGTGGAGGGCGAGGCGTATGACTACCCCGTCTCCTTCTTCCAAAAGCGCGTTTGGCGTTTAGAGCGCCGTCCGGCGACCGAGGCGTCCCTGCAGGACGCGGCGGCGGCCATCCGCAAGGCCAAGCACCCCATGCTCATCTGCGGCGGCGGCGTGCGTTACAGCGAGGCACATCAGGAGTTCCTGCACTTTGCCGAGACACTGGGCATTCCCTACGGCGAGACGCAGTCCGGCAAGTCCGCGACCGACTGGAAGCACCCCCTGAACCTCGGCGGTATCGGCACGACGGGCTGCTCCGCCGCGAACGAGATCGCGCGCAAGGCCGACCTCATCATCGGCGTCGGCACACGCTATACCGACTTCACCACCGCCTCTCGCTGGCTCTTCAAGGACACCTGCAAGTTCGTCAACATCAACGTCTCCGACTTCCAAGCCCTCAAGCTCGACGCCGTCCCCGTCGTGGGCGACGCGAAGGACACCCTGCCGCGCCTTGAGGCGCTGCTTGGCGGCTACAAGACGGGCTACACCAAGGAGATCGAGACGGCCAAGAATAAGTGGCTCGCCGAGCTGGAGCGGCTGGACGGCATCGTCTACTCTGCCAAGAAATCTTGGAAGCCTGAGGTCAACGATGCCAACCGCGCCTGTGTGGAGCGCTTCTCCGAGGATCTGCACACGCAGCTCTGCCAGACCACCGTTCTCGGCGCAATCAACGCCTTCATGTCCGAGGGTGACGTGGCCATCGGTGCCTCCGGCTCTCTGCCCGGCGATATGCAGCGGATGTGGCGTCCCACGGGCGTGGACACCTACAACATGGAGTACGGCTACTCCACCATGGGCTACGAGGTCGCGGGCGCGCTGGGTGTGAAGCTCGCCATCGGCAATGAACACGAGGTCTACTCCTTCGTGGGCGACGGCGCATTCAATATGCTCCACAGTGAGCTGATCACCGCCTGTCAGGAGCATAAAAAGGTGAACATCTGCCTGTTCGACAACGCCAGCTTCGCCTGCATCAACAATTTGCAGGTCGGCCACGGCAACAAGGTGCTGTGTACCGAGCTGCGCCACCGCAATCGCGAGGGGCTGTTTGGCGACTTCATGAACATCGACTATGCCGCCGTCGCCAAGGCCTACGGCTGCAAGAGCTACACCATCCGCACGATGGACGAGCTTATGGCCGCGCTGGAGGACGCGAAGAAGGTGAAGAACCGCCCCGTTCTCTTTGACATCAAGGTGCTGCCCAAGACCATGACCGACGGATACAGCTCTTGGTGGCGCGTGGGCGACACCGAGGTGTCCGAGCTGCCCGCCAACCTTGAGGCGTGGAACGACCTTCAGGAACACCTGAAGGACTGCCGCAAGTATTGATAAATATCGAAAGATAAGGAGAATATACACATGGATAAGGTTTTGAAAATCGGCATCGTCGGCTGCGGTGCCATCGGCAAGGATCACTGCCGCCGTATTATCGAGACGGTTCCGGGCGCAACGGTCGTCGCCGTGTCCGACTATGTCGCCGCCGCCGCAGACGAGACGGCCGCCAAGTACGGCATCCGCTCCTTTGGCAACGACTGCGACGCTATGATCCTCGACCCCGAGGTCGAGGCGGTGGTCATCACCTCCATCGACCCCACCCATCACGACTACGTGATGAAGACGCTGAAGGCGAAGAAGTGGTGCTTCTGCGAAAAGCCCCTGAGCCAGAACGCTAAGGACTGCGAGGACATCCTCAACGCCGAGGTGGCGCTTGGCAAGCGTCTCGTGCAGGTCGGCTTTATGCGCCACTATGACCGCGGCTACGCGGAGATGAAGCGTATCATCGACTCCGGCGAGATCGGCGCGCCGCTGATGATCAAGGCGTGCCACCGCAACGTCTCGCAGGGTCCCGGCTTCAAGACCGAGAACGGCGTGACGAACGTCGCCATCCACGAGCTGGACATCTGCCGCTGGCTGCTCGACGACGAGTACGAGGACGTGCAGTGCGTCAAGGTGCGTCAGAGCGCGAACTCCAACAAGGGCTACGACAACCCGCAGGTCATGCTGATGCGCACCAAGAAGGGCTGCTTCATCGACGTTGAGGTGCAGGTGGCGGACGGCTACGGCTACGACATCCAGTGCGAGGTCGTCTGCGAAAACGGCACCGTGAAGCTGCCCGACCCCTACGCCGTGGTGCGCCGCTCCCGTCCCGCCGGGTGGGACAGCCTGAAGCCCGCCGAGTCCATGCCCATCATGACCGACTGGAAGGAGCGCTTCATCGAGGCGTATGACATTGAGTTCTGCAAGTGGGTGGAGTCCGTCCATGCCGGCAAGCTGACAGGCCCCTCCGCTTGGGACGGCTATGTCGCCTGCGTGGCGGGCGATGCGCTCAACGCTTCCCGCGGCACGTCCTCCTTCCTCAAGGTGGAGACGATGGAGAAGCCCGAAATCTACAAGTAAAACAGAGGAAGTATCATGGATAAGAAGAAAATTGAGATCCTCGCGGCGAAAATTCGCCTCGAGACGCTGAAGGTCATCCACTCCCGTGGGTTCGGCCACGTCGGTGGATCGATGGATCTGGCCGACCTGATGGCCGTGCTGTACGGCGAGGTCATGCACTTTGACCCCAAGAACCCCCGCGACCCCAAGCGTGACTGGCTGGTGCTTTCCAAGGGTCACGCAGGCCCGGTAGCCTATGCTACTTTCGGCCTCATGGGCTTCTATCCCATGGAGGATGCCTACACCCTCAACCAGCCGCACACCAAGTTCCCCAGCCACACCGACCGCAAGCTCACGCCCGGTGTCGATCTGACCACCGGCTCACTCGGCCAGGGCGTCTCCACCGCCACGGGCGCGGCACTCGGCAATAAGATCGACGGCCGCACGAACCATGTCTTCTGCGTCATCGGCGACGGCGAGGCGGACGAGGGGCAGGTCTGGGAGGCGCTGCACTTTGCCTACGCGCATAAGCTCGACAACATCATCTACTTTTTCGACAACAACGGCTATCAGTTAGACGGCAAAACCGCCGACATCCTCGACCACGGCAGCCTCGCCAAGAAGGCGGAGGGCTTCGGTCTCTACACGCAGGAGATCGACGGCCACGACGTGGAGGCCATCTACGCGGCCATTCAGAACGCCTACGCCAAGAAGGGCGTCCCCTCCTGCATCGTGCTGGACACCATCAAGGGCAAGGGCGCGACGTTCGCCGAGCCGAAGCGGGAGCATTCCTCCCAGCCCAGTGAGGAAGCGTGGCAGGAGGCTCTCGCCGCCTCCGAGAAAGCATTGCAGGAGGTGGAGAAATGAAAATCGAACTGATCGGAAAGCATGAAAAGGACACCCGCGCCTGCCGCGACGCTTTTGCCCTGACACTGAAAGACATGATGGCCGCGGATAAGCGCGTTTGCTACGTGGACTGCGACCTGATGGGCTGCGTCAATACCAAGCAGCTCATGGCCGCCTATCCCGACCGTGCGCTCGAGGCGGGCATTGCCGAGGGCAACGCCGCCGGCGTGTGCGCCGGCCTGGCCGCCACGGGGAAGAAGGTGTATCTGCACACGTTCGGCACGTTCGCCAGCCGCCGTATTTACGACCAAATTTATATGTCCGCCGCCTACGCCGGCCTGCCCGTACACGTGTTCGGCTCCGACGCGGGCGTGTGCGCCGCGTTCAACGGCGGTACGCATATGCCGCTGGAGGACGCCGCCATGTACCTGTCCATCCCGGAGACGGTGGTCACAGACCCCTGTGACTACGCCCAGCTCAAGGCCGTCACCGAGCAGGTGGCGGGCTGCGACTGCGTCACCTATACCCGCTTTGTCCGCAAGGACATCATCAAGGTCTATGCTGACGGCAGTGAGTTCCGGCTCGGCAAGGGCATCGTTCTCCACGAGAGCGATCAGGACGTGGCGACCATCATCACCTCCGGCATCATGGTGGACGAGGCGCTCAAGGCCTATGAGCAGCTCAAGGCGGAGGGCATCAGCGTCCGCGTCGTGGATATGTTCACATGGAAGCCGCTGGACGAGGAGCTGGTGCTCAAGTGCGCCGCCGAGACGGGCGCCATCGTCACCGCCGAGAACCATAACGTCACCTGCGGCCTCGGCAGCGCCGTGGCCAACTGCCTCGCCAAGAACCGCCCGACCGTGCAGGAATTCGTGGGCGTGCAGGATAAGTTCGGCCAGGTCGGCCCGCAGTCCTTCCTGATGGACGAGTACGGCCTGCGCGCCGCGAACATCGTGGCCGCCGTGAAAAAAGCCGTACACCGCAAATAAAAATAAAGGAGAAAAATTATGGCAATGGATGCATTTTCCGCCTCTCTGATGGCGGACAAGCGCGAGATCATCTTCGCGCCTACCGTGTATAAGTTCCAGACCTTCGCGCAGATGGCGGAGGAGTTCAAGCTGGGCGAGCGCGATGTGGTGCTGACGAACGAGTTCATCTACACGCCGTTCATGAAGGCGCTGGGTCTCAAGAGCAGCTTCGTGTTTCAGGAGAAGTTCGGCGCGGGCGAGCCGTCCGAGGCCATGATCCAGACCATGTACGACGCCATCCCCTACGACAGCTATGACCGCGTGATCGCCGTCGGCGGCGGCGCGATCATGGATCTGTGCAAGCTGCTGGGCTGCAAGCGTCCCACCTCCGTCCACGAGCTGTACTACAAGCGCTTCCCTGTCGTGCATGAAAAGGACGTCATCGCCATCCCCACCACCTGCGGCACGGGCAGTGAGTGCACCAACATCTCCGTCGCCATCGTCAAGACGGAGATCGACGGCAAGCTCACCGGCGGCGAGACGAAGCTGGGTCTGGTGTCCGACGACATCATCCCCAACAAGGTCTGCCTCATCCCGGAGCTTATCAAGACACTGCCCTACAAGCCCTTTGCCTGCTCCGCCATCGACGCGCTGGTACACGCCACCGAGTCGTTCTTAAGCCCGCACCGCAAGACCATCACCAGCGAGATGTTCTCCGAGAAGGCGATGGATATGATCCTCAAGGGCTTCAAGCTCATCGACGAAAAGGGGCAGGACGCCCGCTTCGAGTATCTGGACGAGTTCGTCACCGCGAGCTTCTTCGCGGGCATCGCCTTCCTGAAGGCGGGCTGCGGCCCTGTCCACGGCATGAGCTTCCCGCTCGGCGGCACCTATCATGTGCCCCACGGCGAGAGCAACTATATGCTCTTCGGCGCGATTTTGCGCTACTATGACAAGATGAACCCCACGGGCGAGATCATGAAGTTCAAGAACCTCGTGGCGAGCATCACGGGCTGCAAGGCGGACGACGCCATCCCCTACCTCTGCGACCTCCTGCAGCGCATTCTGCCGCTGCGCCCGCTGCGTGACTGCGGCTTCACCGAGGCGGACTTCAAGGCGTTCCCCCTCAGCGTGGAGGCCAACCAGCAGCGCCTGATGACCAACGCCTATTATCCGTTTGACCTCGCCTCCGAGGAGGCCATTTACCGTGAGTGCTATTGATAGGAGAGAATAGAATGGCCAACACTGTGTTATTTGAAAAGAAAGAGGGCGGCATTGCCCTCGTGACCATCAGCCGCCCCGAGGCGCTGAATGCCCTGAACAGCACCGTGATCGCGGAGCTGGAGCAGGTGGTGACAGCGCTGGAGAACGACCGCGACATCCGCTGCCTCATCCTCACGGGCGAGGGACGCTCGTTCGTCGCGGGCGCAGACATCGGTGAGCAATACCCGCTGGACGTGGACGGCGGCCGCCGTTGGGGTCAGCGCGGCAGCGCGCTCTTCCGCCGTATTGAAAAGCTGGAGTTCCCCACCATTGCGGCGGTGAACGGTTTCGCCCTCGGCGGCGGCTGCGAGCTGGCCATGTCCTGCGACATCATCCTCGCCTCCGAGAAGGCGAAGTTTGGTCAGCCTGAGGTCGGCCTCGGCATTACGCCGGGCTTCTCCGGCACGCAGCGGCTGCCCCGCCGCGTCGGTACGGCGAAGGCCAAGGAGCTGATCTTCTCCGGCAAGATGATCAAGGCAGATGAGGCCAAGGAGATCGGCCTTGTCAACGCCGTCTATGCTCCGGAGGAGCTGCTGGGCGGTGCGATGGAGATGGCGAAGTCGTTCGTCAAGAACGCACCCATCGCCGTGAAGTACGCCAAGGCGTGCATCGACCGCGGCGTACAGATGGATATTGACAGCGGTATCGCCGTGGAGAACGAGCTCTTTGCCATGTGCTTTGTCACCGCCGACCAAAAGGAGGGCATGGGCGCGTTTTTGGAGAAGCGTCCCGCCACCTTTGAAAACAAGTAAGGGGGCAACTGCATGAAAAAAGCTCGCATCATCTCCGCGGAGGAGGCCGCGCTGCTCGTCAACGACGGCGACACCATCTCCACGGGCGGCTTCGTCAGCTCCGCCTGCCCGGAGTCGCTGAGCAAGGCACTGGAAAAGCGCTTTTTGGAGACGGGTCATCCCCGCGACCTGACGCTCTTCTTCGCTGCCGGACAGGGACACCGCGACGGCACGGGCGGCGACCACTACGGTCACGAGGGCATGGTCAAGCGCGTCATCGGCGGCCACTGGGACCGTGCCGCCACGCTGGGCGCGCTGGCACTGGAGAATAAGATCGAGGCGTACAATCTCCCGCAGGGCGTCATCAGCCATATGTACCGCGATATTGCCGCACATAAAATCGGCACGATTACCCACGTCGGCCTCTACACCTTCGTCGATCCCCGCAACGGCGGCGGCAAGCTCAACGCCGCCACCACGGAGGACATCGTCAAGGTCGTCAACATCGAGGGACAGGAGCGCCTGCTCTATAAGTCCTTCCCCATCCACGTGGTGTTCGTGCGCGGCAGCTACGCCGACGAGTACGGCAACTGCACCGTCCACCGCGAGATCGGGCCGATCGACGTGACCGCCATGTGTCAGGCGTGCAAGAACTCCGGCGGCAAGGTCTTCGTGCAGGTGGAGAAGGTCGTGCAGGGCGGCACGCTTGACCCCAAGCTCGTCGCCATCCCCGGCATCTATGTGGACGGGATCGTCGTCGGCTCCGCCGAGGACAATATGCAGTGCCTCGGCACACCCTATGACGGCAGCCTCACGGGCGAATACCGTATCCCCATGGACGCTATCCCGCCCATCCCGCTGGACGCGAAGAAAATCATCGCCCGCCGTGCCGCCATGGAGCTGCCGCCCGATGCCATCGTCAACCTCGGCACGGGTGCGCCTGAGAAGATTGCCAATGTCGCCGCCGAGGAGGGTATCAGCGACAAGATGACGCTGACCGTGGAGGCCGGCTCCATCGCAGGCGTCCCCATGGGCGGCACACAGTTCGGTGCGTCCGCCAACGCCATGTGCATCATTCCGCACAACGTGCAGTTCGACTTCTATCAGGGCGGCGGCCTCGATGTGGCGTTCCTCGGCCTTGCCGAGACCGCGCCGAACGGCGATTTGAATGTCTCCAAGTTCGGTACGCGCCTTGCCGGTGCGGGCGGCTTCATCGACATCACGCAGAACGCCAAGAAGGTCGTCTACTGCGGCACGTTTACCGCCAAGGGCTTGAAGACCGACTGCGTGGACGGCAAGCTCGTCATCACGCAGGAGGGCGCGAAGAAGAAATTCGTGCAGCAGGTGGAGCATATCACCTTCTCCGGCAAGTACGCCGTGCAGGTCGGCCAGCCCGTGCTGTATATCACCGAGCGCGCCGTGTTCGAGCTGCGTCCGGACGGCGTAACGCTCATCGAGATCGCACCCGGCATTGACCTGCAGACGCAGGTGCTTGATCAGATGGAGTTCAAGCCGCACATTGCACCCGACCTCAAGCTGATGGACAGCCGCATCTTCCGCGAGGAGAAGATGGGCTTATCCGACGACTGACAGGAGGAAACGAAAATGGCATTGATGACCGCAAAGGAATACATCGACTCCCTGCGCAAGCTGAACACCCGCGTGTACATGTTCGGCGAAAAAATCGACAACTGGGTGGATCACCCCATGATCCGTCCCTCCATCAACTGCGTCGCCATGACCTATGCGCTGGCGCAGAACCCGGAGTACGAGGACCTCATGACCGCAACCTCCAGCCTCACGGGTCATAAAATCAACCGCTTCACCCACCTGCACCAGTCCTCCGAGGACTTGGTGAAAAAGGTGAAAATGCAGCGTCTCTTGGGGCAGAAGACCGCCTCCTGCTTCCAGCGCTGCGTGGGCATGGATGCCTTCAACGCCGTCTTTTCCAGCACCTACGAAATTGACGAGAAGTGCGGCACGCACTACCACGAGAACTTCAAGAAGTTCCTCATCTACGTGCAGGATAACGACCTGACCGTGGACGGTGCCATGACCGACCCCAAGGGCGACCGCTCCAAGGCGCCCCACGACCAAACCGACCCGGATATGTACGTCCACGTCGTCGAGCGCCGCCCGGACGGTATCGTCGTCTGCGGCGCGAAGTGCCACCAGACGGGCTCCATCAACTCCCACTGGCACATCTTCATGCCCACCATCGCCATGGGCGAGGCCGACAAGGACTACGCCGTGTCGTTCGCCTGCCCCACCGATGCCGAGGGTCTGTACATGATCTACGGCCGCCAGTCCTGCGACACGCGCAAGATGGAGGACGGCTGCATCGACGTCGGCAACAGCAAGTTCGGCGGGCAGGAGGCACTGGTCGTCCTCGACCACGTGTTCATCCCCAACGAGTATATCTTCCTCAACGGCGAGTATGAGTTCGCGGGCATGATCGTGGAGCGCTTCGCCGGCTACCACCGTCAGAGCTACGGCGGCTGCAAGGTCGGCGTGGGTGATGTCGTCATCGGCGCAGCCGCGCTCGCCGCCGAGTATAACGGCGTGGAGAAGGCCAGCGCCGTCAAGGACAAGCTCATCGAGATGACCCACCTCAACGAGACGCTCTACTCCTGCGGTATCGCCTGCTCGTGCGAGGGCTGCCCGACGAAAGCGGGCAACTATCAGATCGACCTGCTGCTGGCGAACGTCTGCAAGCAGAACGTCACCCGCTTCCCCTACGAGATCGTGCGTCTGGCCGAGGACATTGCGGGCGGATTGATGGTCACCATGCCCAGCGAGACGGACTTCAAGTCCGACACCGTCGTCGGCAACAACGGCGAGACCATCGGCGAGATCTGCAACAAGTACTTCGCCGCCCGTGAGGGCGTCAGCACCGAGGATCGCCAGCGTGTCATGCGCTTCCTCGAGAATATGTGCCTCGGCGCGGCGGCCGTCGGCTACCGCACGGAGTCCATGCACGGCGCAGGCTCGCCGCAGGCGCAGCGCATCATGATCGCCCGTCAGGGGAACATTCAGGGCAAGAAAAAGCTGGCGAAAAATATCGCGGGCATCAAGGAGTCATGATTACGGAGTGAAGGAGAAGAATACCATGAATTTTGATCTCAGCCGTGAGCATCAGCTCATCCGCAAGATGATGGCGGAGTTTACGGAAAAGGAAGTCAAGCCCATCGCGGCGGAAACCGACCGTACCTGCGAGTACCCCCGTGAGAACATCGAAAAGCTGTTCAATCTGGGTGTGATGGGCATGTGCGTCCCCAAGGAGTACGGCGGCGCGGGCGCAGACCCGCTGGCCAGCGCCATCTGCATTGAGGAGCTTTCCAAGCAGTGCGCCTCCACAGGCGACATCGTGGCGACCCACAACGGCCTGTGCTGCGACCCCATTCTGACCTACGGCACGCCCGAGCAGAAGGCGAAGTACCTGCCCATGCTGACCACCGGCCACCATGTCGGCGCGTTTGCGCTGACTGAGCCGAACGCGGGCAGCGATGCCTCCAAGGGTCAGACCGAGGCCAAGCTGGACGGCGACCACTACGTGATGAACGGCTCCAAGATCTTCATCACCAACGGCTATGTGGCAGACGTGTTCGTCGTCTTCGCCATGACGGATAAGACCCGCGGCACGAAGGGCATCTCCGCGTTCATCGTGGAGAGCAGCTTCCCCGGCTTCTCCGTCGGCAAGCACGAGGAAAAGCTCGGCCTGCACGGCAGTCCCACGGCAGAAATCGTCTTCCAGGACTGCATCGTCCCCAAGGAGAATCTGCTGGGCGTCGAGGGCAAGGGTTTCTCGATCGCCATGGCGACGCTGGACGGCGGCCGTATCGGTATCGCCGCGCAGTCGCTCGGTATCGCCGAGGGTGCGCTGGCCGAGGCCATCAACTACACCAAGGGGCGCGTCCAGTTCGGCAAGCCCATTGCCAAGTTCCAGAACACCCAGTTCACGCTGGCGGACATGGAGCTCGGCTGCGAGGCGGGTCGCCTGCTGACGTATCAGGCCGCCGTTGCCAAGGGCGAGGGCAAGCGGTACACCAAGCTGGCGGCGATGGCCAAGCTGTTCACCTCCGAGCACGCCATGAAGACCACCACCAAGGTGGTGCAGCTGTTCGGCGGCTACGGCTACACGAAGGACTACCCCGTCGAGCGCATGATGCGCGACGCAAAGATCACGGAAATCTACGAGGGCACGTCCGAGGTGCAGCGTATCGTCATTTCCGCGAATATGGGTCTGTAAGGAGGCGCACGAGATGAAGATTCTTGTTACTGTTAAGCAGGTCCCCGATACCTCCGGTAAGGTGGCCGTGAATCCCGATGGTACGCTGG
>CAVGSO010000015.1:0-850 GCA_963631875.1 Firmicutes bacterium CAG:341
GGTAATCATCTCCGTTGCGTTCGCGCTTTCTTCTTTCGCTTTCTCCACGGTCAGCTTCAGTTTGAAGTTCTTTCCGGCGTCGTCTCCCGTTTTCGGGGCATCCGCCATAGCGGCGTCATACACACCCACGACCTCTTTCGCGGCATTGCCCTTTATTTCCACCACGGCGGAAACCGTTTTGTTATTCACGGTCTTGGACGTTGTGGTCGTTTCAGTTACGCTGCTTGTGCCGTTTTCTGTCGTGGTCTGCTTTGCGACCTCTGTCGTAATACCGCTGGTTTCATCCTTGATGGTTGTCGTTTCGGTCACGACGGTCTTGGTCACTTTACCGTCGGCGTTCTTCGTCACATCGGTTTTTTTCGTGGTATTGCCCGTAGTCTCGGTTTTGCTCACAGTGGTGGTGTCGTCATCATTTTTTGTAACATCGCCCACCGCAATCCATTTACTACTTGTAGCCTCGTAAACCGTCCAATCGTTATTTTCATTCTTTTCTACCTTGAAACCTGTACCACTGATTTTCACGATTTCGGCAATTTCCTTTTCTGTTTTTCCCGAGCTATCTGTTACCTCTTTGCTACCGCTCAACAGCCCTGCGTTAAATCCAACCGGGTTGACGATTTTGTTCTCCGCGAGCATTATTACAGCGTTAGCCTGCACGTTCGCCAAACGGATAAATCTACCATTCTGACCGATAATCGTATTCCCCGTAAAGGTAAATGTTCCGCAGTTTGCCTTGTTGCTGATTTGGATGTTGTTACTTTTGCAGTTTTTGAAAGTATTCTCGGTAACGGTGAAATTTGTCAGATTTACCGTTGCGTTATTCCAGCAAATAGGTTGATAGTAGCCAATC
>CAVGSO010000015.1:860-29692 GCA_963631875.1 Firmicutes bacterium CAG:341
ATTATAATCTTTCGACGGATACTTGGTTTCGTTATTGCAAAAAGCTCCCTCACACGAGTCAGCAGTTCGCAAGAAATGGACATATTCATTTTCTGCATTCCCTGTACCCTTACAGTTTTTTATTGTGAGACCGTCCACAAGAAGTGTAGCGCCTTTGAATTTACCCGAGGAGGGTATATTCCAGAGGTAAATTGCAGATGCGTCTGTTTTATCAAAGGTAATGCCCTCAATCGTGACATTTTTCAGCAGCAGAAAGCTCACAAAGCCAGACCCTGTATTCGCACTAATTTCTTTGTCCATTTCGGCTTGGTTAGACGCAGAGTTACTTTGCGTAGCATAATATCCAGCTTCGGCCATGATACCGTCGCAGGTGACAGTTACACCATTGGCGGCTTTTATGGTCACATTTTCAAATGCACGATAGTAAGCTTTATCCCAGCCAGTTGTCGAAGTCTCTAATTCTTCATTTCTTATGCTGGCAGTTGTTTCTGTATTAGCAACCTTTTTTAAGGATTGACGCAAATAGAGTGTGCCGTAGTCGCCCGCAGTCAGCACGATGGTCGTATCGTTGATGTTGCCATACACGCCGTCCAACACATCCTGCACATTATCCGGCGTGACGTTAATGGTCTTTTCCGACCCCGTCGCCCACGCAGCGGGCACAAGCGTCAACGTCATGACCAGCGCAAGGATGGTTGCTAATAGCTTCTTCATTGTGTTTCCTCCTGTAACCAAAAATATTTTTTCTGCAGCTCCCTGCGGTGGGGTACAAAACAAAAAAGTGCGCAGCCGAAGCCGCGCACCGAAAAACGCACGACTCCAGTTGCGCCACACAACCATTTTTCAACCACCAAAAAGCGTACGAAAAACAGAGCCAACGTTTTTACCATGATGGCAAAAACCGTAGCTTAAGGTGGCTGCTGTATTTGGTTATGTGGCAAGTATCACGTTAGCATATTTTACAGAAAAATGCAAGCGTTTTTTGAGATTTTTTCGATTTTTAACACCGTGTTGAGAAACGCACCTCGCGGGACAATCCGTTCTCTTTTGTTTTTCTGTACTTTCTTTCCCGAAAGAAAGTACCAAAGAACGGTTTCAGGACGCCGCGCCCTACGGGCGTTCATCGGGAGTGCGGTACGGGCGGTGCCGTAACAGGCCTTGTGCTGCCCGCTTGCTCACGTATCCCTTCGATATGCCTTCGGCAGTTGGCCGTAGCGTTCCTTGAAGGCGGCGGTGAATTTGCTCTGGCTCTCGTAGCCCACCTGACGGGCGACCTCCGCCACGCTCAGGTCCGTCTCATGCAGGAGGTGCGCGGCCTTTTCCAGCCGATGCTCCTTCAAATGCGCGGCCACGGATGTGCCGTAGACCGACTTGAACACCTCCTTGAGCGTGGTCGGGTTGATGGGGTAGCGGTGCGCCAGCTCGTCAATGGTCACGCGCTGATCCAAATGCTCCGTGAGGTCATCGTGGATGGTGCGGATGAGCCGCACCTGCTCCGCCTGTGACCGCCACTGCGGACAGGCCACGTCCATCACCTGCTCGATCAGCTCGTGCAGCAGCCGCGCCTGCTCGGTGTCGGCGGCGTGGTAATAGACCTCCTTCCCCTCGCGCCGCGCCATAAGGAGGCCGCTCTCGCGCAGCGTCCGCAAATGGTGCGAGACGGCGGGGCTGGACATCTCCATCATCGCGGCGATGTTCACCACGCACTCCTCGCCGTGGCAGAGCAGCCAAAAAATCCGTATGCGCGTAGCGTCCCCGAGCTGGCGGAAAATGTCCGCCAAGCGCTGAAACGTGTCCACCCGCGCCAAAAGCTGACGCATGGCGTCCGTGTGGTTGGGATCCTCCCCGTGATAATGCGGCAGCGCCTGCGATTCCATGTCGTTTTCCTCCTTTTTCGCCCGAACGGAAGCGGTTTTCGCCCCTTTGGAAGAGAGTGGCGCGGGGCGGTTGACTTTCAAGCACGGGTACAGTATACTACGGTCACAACGATTAAACAAGTGCTTAATGGTAAAATCCATGCACGGAGAGGAAGGCCGCTATGAAAAAGACGTACCGCATCGAGGTAGACTGCGCCAACTGCGCCAATCTGATGGAGGAGGCCGCGAACAAGACCGAGGGCGTGGCCTCCGCCGTGGTGAACTTCATGACGCAGAAGATGATCGTGGAATTCGCTGACGGCGCGGAGGAAAAGGCCACGATGAAGGCCGTTTTGAAGGCCTGCCGCAAGGTCGAGCCGGACTGCGAGATCGAGCTGTAACGCACGGGGAGGGTCGGCCTTATGACGAAAAAGCAGAAAAAGATGCTCACGCGCATCGTCCTCACCGCCGCCCTGCTCGTCGCGCTGCACCTCCTGCCCGTGACCGGCCGGGCGCGGCTCGCGCTCTATCTGGCGGCGTACCTGCTCATCGGGTACGACATTCTGAAAAAGGCCGGGCAGGGCATTCGCAGCGGGCGCGTGTTCGATGAGAATTTCCTCATGGCCGTGGCGACCGTGGGCGCGTTCGCGCTGGCCATCTACGAAAAAAGCGGCGACTACAACGAGGCCATCGCCGTTATGCTCTTCTATCAGGTCGGCGAGCTGTTCCAGAGCTACGCCGTGGGCAAGAGCCGCCGGAGTATCAGTGCGCTGATGGACATCCGTCCCGACTACGCCAACGTCGAGCGCGACGGGCAGCTCGTGCGCGTTGACCCGGACGAGGTAAGCGTCGGGACGGCCATCGTCGTCCAGCCCGGCGAGAAAATTCCCATCGACGGCGTCGTGACGGAGGGCAGCTCCACGCTGAATACCAGCGCACTGACGGGCGAGAGTTTGCCGCGTGAGGCACGTGAGGGCGACGAGGTCATCAGCGGGTGCATCAACATGACCGGGCTTCTGCGGGTACGCACCACGAAGGTCTTCGGCGAGTCCACCGTGTCGAAAATTTTGGAGCTGGTGGAGACGTCCGGCTCCCGCAAGTCCCGCAGCGAGGACTTCATCGCCAAGTTCGCCCGCATTTACACGCCCGCCGTGTGCTGCAGTGCGCTCGCGCTGGCGGTGCTGCCGCCGCTCATCCGGCTGCTGTGCGGCTTGGACGGCCAATGGGAATCGTGGGTCTACCGCGCGCTGACGTTCCTCGTCACGAGCTGTCCCTGCGCCCTCGTGGTCAGCATTCCGCTGACGTTCTTCGCCGGGATCGGCGGCGCGAGCCGAGAGGGTGTGCTGGTCAAGGGGTCGAACTATTTGGAGACGCTCTCCGAGGTCAAGACCGTGGTCTTCGACAAGACCGGGACGCTGACGCGCGGCGTCTTTGAGGTCACGGCCGTTCACCACAGCACGATGGACGAAGCGAAGCTCTTGGAGTACGCGGCACTGGCCGAGTGCGCGTCCTCTCACCCCATCAGCAAGAGCCTGCGCGCGGCCTACGGCAAGACCATCGACCGCAGCCGCGTGCGCGACATTCAGGAGCTTGGCGGCCACGGCGTGACGGCGATCGTGGACGGTCACACTGTCGCGGCGGGCAACGACAAGCTGATGGCGCAGCTCGGTCTCCCCTGCCCGACCTGCCACAGCGTGGGGACGATCATCCACATGGCGGTCGATGGGCAGTACGCGGGGCATATCGTGATCTCCGACGTTGTCAAGCCCGGCGCAAAGGCCGCGCTCGAGGCGCTGCGAAAATCCGGGGTCACGAAGACAGTCATGCTCACCGGGGACGCGAAAAAGGTCGCCGACGCGGTGGCCGCCGAGCTGGGCGTGGACGAGGTCCACAGCGAGCTGCTGCCCGCCGACAAGGTCGCGCAGGTGGAGACGCTGCTCTCTCGCCAGCGCGGCCGGGAGAAGCTGGCCTTCGTGGGCGACGGCATCAACGACGCGCCGGTGCTGCGCCGCGCCGACATCGGCATTGCGATGGGCGCGATGGGGTCTGACGCCGCCATCGAGGCCGCCGACGTGGTGCTGATGGACGACGACCCGGCGAAGATCGCCAAGGCCATCCGTATCTCGCGCAAGTGCCTCGCTATCGTCTATCAGAACATCGTTTTCGCGCTGGCGGTCAAGTTCGCCTGCCTCGTCCTCGTGGCCGTGGGCGCGGCGGATATGTGGGCGGCCATCTTCGCCGACGTGGGCGTGATGGTACTGGCGGTGCTGAACGCCATCCGCGCCCTGCACGCCGGCCGGGCGTGAGTGATAAAGCAAGAAGGAGCTGTCTCACAAAGAGGCAGCCCCTTCTTCGGCTATCATGGCAAGATGGTACCCCCATTCAACGGCGGCGGGATGAGGACATCCCCCCTACGACGATTTATTGAGGGCGCGGTGTGCGTTTTCAAAGATTCTCTCCCTGTGCGGCGACCTTGCAGCAGACGACAGGGAGGTTGCCGTTGCGGCAGCGGATGGCGTCGAGGAACTCCTTGGAGGCCATGTCGCCCGGCAGCGTCACGCGATAGTGCAGCTCGTACAGCGTCCCCATGTTGGTGGTCTTGACCTTTTCGAGCGACCAGCCCGTGGTGTACTGCGTCAGGAGGTCGTCGAGCAGGCCGTCATAGTCGAGGTCCTCGGGAATCGTGACCTTGAGCGTGCGCTGCTCCTCTTTTTTCTCGCCGAAGTTCAGTGCCGTCAGGCCCAGCAGCACCGCCGCCATGATGACGAAAAACAGTGCCGCCAGCGTCACATAGCCCATGCCCGTGGCGAGGCCGAGCGCCATGGCAAGGAAGATCACGCCGATCTCCCGCGCCGTACCGGGGACGGAGCGGAAGCGCACGAGGCTGAACGCGCCCGCCACAGCCACGCCCGCGCCGATGTTTCCGTTGACGAGCATGATGACGCATTGCACCACGGCGGGCAGCATGGCCAGCGTGACGGCGAAGCTCTTGGTGCAGGGGGATTTATACATGCACACCAGCGCAGTAGCAATGCCCAGCACCAGCGACACAGCGGTGCAGATGAGAAACGAGGAAACGGTGAGAGAAGACCCTAAAATCGAATTAAGCACAGTACTGCGCCTCCTTTTTTTCGTTTTGCAGTGCGGGGAGGATGTGCTGCTTGTAGCAGCAGCCGTATTTGGAAAACGACGTGGGATACGCGCCGATGTCGGACAGGGCGCGGCTGAGCCACAAGGGACAGACCCCGGGGAGCTTCAGCTCCAGCAGCACGCGGTCATCGGGGAGCAACGGTGCGCCCCAGTCGCCGTGGCGCAGCTCGGGGCTTTCCGTGCGCCAGCGGATGTTGGTGTCGAAGGTGATACGCAGGTCGGGATCGTCGATGCCGGCGTAGGCCAGCCGGTCATAGGCGATGAACACCCGGGGACGGGGACGGTAGCGGCGGCAGAACCATTCCAGCTCGCTGCCGATCTGCCCGAACTCACCGCCGCCGACGCGACCGGAGAGCAGCGCCTCCGCCTTCTCCGCCGTGGTGGTGACGCGCCGCTTGTAGACCACGCCGCCGCATTTCTTCTTCAGCTCGGCGAAAGCCTTACCGCCTGCGCCGGGTGTGCCGTAGCTGCGCATACGGAGCTTCTCCTTATAAGCGGGCTTTTCGATGGAGGCGCGGATGAGCTGCCAGTCCTCCGTATCATAATAGGTGTTGCAGATGGTGTACGCGCCGTAGGTGTCGCGGCGGGTATGGGATGCCATGACGGCCAGCAGGGCTTGCTGCTGGGCGGGCGTTAAAAAATATTTCTTCTCGCAGCGCTGAAAGCTGCACTGTATCGTAGCCATGGTGTTGCACTCCTTTCGCTGTTGCTGGGTAAAGTATACGCACCGAGGCTAAAGTATGGCTAAAGGAAAAAAGTTTTTTTCTTTAGCTGCCCTTTAGCTTGCTCGGGTATGCTATGTGCAGAAAGGAGCTGAGACTCATGAAATTTACAAGACGACTGTGCGCGGTGACGCTTGCACTGTCGATGGCACTGTCCATGACGGCCTGCGGCGCATCAGGGCAGAGCGGTAATACCAATAATACTACTACTACTACGGCAAACAGCACCTCCGGCAGCGCGGCCGCCGCTCAGACGGCAGCCCTCCTGACCGTCTCGGTGGAAGCCCCCGACCTGACGGAAGCCACGGTAATCCTGTGCAGCGGCGAGAGCGTGCAGGTCACGGGCGAGGGTGCAGCGGCGGAGGCCACCACCGTGACCATCACCTCCGGCGGCGTCTATCTCGTCAAGGGGACGCTGAACGATGGCCGTATCGTGGTCAATGCGCCCGGCGAGGACGTGACGATCGCGCTGGAGAACGCGGACATCACCTGCACCACGAGCAGCCCGCTCTACATCTACAAGGCGTCCTCCGTGCTGCTGTGGGTAGAAAAGGACAGCGCGAGCAGCCTGACGGACGGCGGCAGCTATACCTATGACGATTCGTGGTCGTCCGAGGCGGACGAAGAGCCGAACGCCTGTCTCTACTCCAAGGCCGACCTCGTGATTGCGGGCGGCGGCGCGCTGACGGTGAACGGCAACTGCAACAACGGCGTGACGAGCAAGGACACGCTGCTCATCGACGGCGTGGCGCTGACGGTGAACGCCGTCAACCACGGTATCAACGGCAAGGATAGCTGCACCGTGCAGGGCGCGTCGATCACGGTGACATCGGGCGGCGACGGTCTGCGCGCCACGAACGACAGCGACGCGACGCTCGGCTGGGTCGCCCTCAGCGGCAGCACCGTCACGCTGACAACGGGCGAGGACGGCATTCAGGCGGAGACGGCTTTGACCGTCACCTCCGGCACGATCACCGTCACCTCCGGCGGCGGCGCAGGGACGACCTTGAGCGACGACGCGAGCGCCAAGGGCTTGAAGGCGGGCGTGAGCATGACGCTCTCCGGCGGGACGTTCGTCATGAACTGCGCGGATGACGCCTTCCACACCAACGGCGACATGACCGTCAGCGGCGGCAGCTACACCGTGGCCACCGGGGACGACGGCTTCCACGCCGACGGCGCACTGGCCGTCAGCGGCGGCACGGCGGCCATCACCGAGTGCTACGAGGGGCTGGAGGGTACGACCGTGGACATCTCCGGCGGCGAGATATCCATCGTGGCCAGTGACGACGGCATCAACGCCGCGGGCGGCGACGGCGGCGAGACGATGTTCGGTCAGGGCGACAGCACCTACTGGATCCACGTCAGCGGCGGCGTGACGACCGTGGACGCGGGCGGCGACGGCATCGACTCCAACGGCGACATCGTCGTCAGCGGCGGCGAGCTATATATCAGCGGCTCGACCGGGGACGGCGACAGCGCCATCGACTGCGACGGCAATGCCACCATCACGGGCGGTATCGTATTTGCGGCGGGCAGCACGGGCATGGCGCAGAACTTCGGCACAAGCTCGACGCAGGGCAGTATGCTCGTCACGTTCAGCGGCGGCAGCACCGAGCAGGTGACGCTGACCGACGAGAGCGGCACGGTGCTGGCGAGCTTCACCCCGGCCAAGCGGTACACCTGCGTGGTCATCAGCACGCCCGATGTGGTCGAGGGCGGGACGTACACCGTCACCGCCGGGACGCAGAGCCAAAGCGTCACGATGGGCAGCCTGATCTACGGCAGCGGCATGGGCATGGGCGGCCAAGGCGGTATGGGAGGCCAAATGCAGCCCGGCGGCCAAGGTGGCAGCACGGACACTACCTTCGACCCCGCCCAGCAGAACGGCCAGAGCGGCGGCACCCCACCGACAAAACCGAATTGAACGGAACTTGAGCGATAATTCAACGGAAACCGAACGGAAAACGCAGCGGCCGTCACCCACGGGTGGCGGCCGCTCAGCGTGTCAATAAGCCATCCCCTGTCATTCCGGAGAACGAAGCGATGTGGGAAATCCGTCTCTTTTTCACGCCGCAGGGGCGGCGGAGCGGCTTTCTTTGTGCAAAAGCGCCACTTGAGCAGGGAAATTTTATTGGAAAACGCGGAGCAATTGTCCATTTTGACGAAAAATATGTCCCTACCTGAAAAACAGGTGAAATTCTGCCGCCATCGGCGCGAGGTGGTGGCGGGAGTGCAAAACGGGCAGAGGAAAAATTCAACCAATCTGCGGGAAACGTTGCGATTTAATGTAATAAAACGATGGTTTGGACACCAAGCTTTGCGAAATACCGCCAATCTATTTTCGCGTTATGAAATCAGCTGTGCGAGAGACAGTTCGTATATGCAGAGCGTTTGTCTTCCATACGCGGACAATTCAGAGCATCGGCAGGGCGGCAGCGGGGCGGCAGGGCTGATTTTCCCGTGTATTTTTAGAGGTTATTACAGTTGTACTTAGGACGTTTCTTTGATAAAATACGAATATTCTGTGGGAGGTCGTTTGGAGAAGCGGTCTCCCTCAAGGAAAATTTAGGAGGAAATATCATGAAAAAGTTTTTAGCAATGATGCTGGCTTTGGTCATGGCTCTGTCCCTCGTCGCCTGCGGCAGCACGGACAGCGGCACGTCCACGGACAGCGACACCGCTTCCGGCGACAAGGTCGTCAAGATCGGTATCTTTGAGCCGACCTCCGGCCAGAACGGTGCAGGCGGCAAGAAGGAGATCCTCGGCATCGAGTATGCCAACTCCATCAAGCCCACCGTCACCATCAACGGCGAGGAGTACACCGTGCAGCTGATCACGGCGGATAACGCTTCCGACGCCTCCAAGGCGCCCACCGCCGCGCAGACTCTGATCTCTCAGGGCGTGTCCGTGGTCATCGGTACATACGGCTCCGGCTGCGCTATCGCGGCCGGCGACTTGTTCAAGGATGCGCAGGTTCCCGCCATCGGCACCTCCTGCACCAACCCGCAGGTCACGCTGGACAATGACTACTACTTCCGCGTAGGCTACATCGATCCGTTCCAAGGCGCGGTGATGGCCAACTTCGCCAACAAGGAGAAGGGCAGCTCCAACTGCGCTCTGATCATTGAGTCCGGCGACGACTACTCCGCAGGCTTCGGCAACTACTTCCAGCAGGAGATGGAGCGTCTGGGCGGCAAGGCCACTGTCCTTGAGTTCCAGAAGGGTGAGACGGACTTCTCCACCATTATGGCTTCCATCAAGTCCGCCGGGTACGACGGCATCTTTGCTCCCGTGTCCATCGAGACGGCTGCTATGATTATCTCTCAGGCTCGCGATGGCGGCATCACCTGCCCCATCATGGCCGGCGATACGTGGGATGATATCTCCATCGCACAGCGTACCGGCGACAAGGCCACCGACATCTACTTCTCCGCGTTCTTCGATCAGGCCGATACCTCCAACGAGGCCGGTACTGCCTTCGTTGACGGCTTCACCAAGTGGGTTGCTGCGGACGCCACCCGCGTGGAGAACAACGGCGGCGTGTCCGACGCTATCTCCAGCGTGACTCCCTGCGGTTATGACGCTTACATGGCCGCCGTGTACGCCATCGAGGCTGCCAACTCCACCGAGGGTCCCGCCATCCGTGACGCACTGGCCTCCCTCGAGGTCGAGGGTCTTGTCACGGGCGACCTGAAGTTCGACGAGAACGGCGACGCCATCAAGAACTACGCCGTTATCAAGACCATCAAGGACGGCCAGATCGTGTATTACAGCACCTTCAACGGTATCGACGAGTAATTGACCCTGTCATCGGGAGTTTCCCGATTTCACGAACTATCCGTATTGTGAGGGGAGCACAGCTCCCCTCACAATACGGTGCTATAGCTGACATGACTCTTGCGTTTTGAGAAGCCAAAGCCCGCCCGCTTCGGCTTCTGAAAGCGCAAGGTTCATAATAAAAAAGGAGGGAACACTGCTTATGCATGACGCAGCGTATTATATCCAACTGCTGCTCTCCGGCATCACGGTGGGCAGTCTGTATGCGCTTATCGCCATCGGCTACACGATGGTCTACGGTATCCTGCGCCTGATCAACTTCGCCCACGGCGACATCTTCATGATGGCCGGCTTCTTCATGGTCTACATGGCCGCCGAGCTGCCCGTCACCGTGTCCATCCCGCTGGTGCTGATTCTCACGGTCATCCTCGGCGTGCTGATTGAAAAGGCGGCGTACAGTCCCCTGCGTACCGCGCCCCGTATGTCGGTCATGATCTCCGCCATCGGCGTGAGCTACCTGCTGCAAAACTTGGCCAACTACATCACGGGCGGTATCGCCCGCGCCTACCCCGACATTCCTTTCCTGACGAATGTGGTGCAGGTGGGCGATTTGAGCATGAAGCGTATCACCATCATCACCCCGATTCTGACCATCGCACTGGTGGTGGTGCTGGTCATCCTCATCCAAAAGACGAAAATCGGCATGGCCATGCGCGCCGTGTCCGTGGACTTTGAGACGGCGCAGCTCATGGGTATCAAAATCAACTCCGTGATCTCCATGGCCTTCGTCATCGGCTCGTTCCTCGCGGCGGTGGCCTCCATCCTGTACTTCTCCAACTACGGGCAGGTCAGCCCCATGATTGGCGCAATGCCCGGTCTGAAGGCGTTCGTGGCGGCGGTGTTCGGCGGTATCGGCTCGATCCCCGGTGCGGTCATCGGCGCGTTCATCATCGGTGTCTGCGAGTCCTTCATCAAGTCCAGTGAGAATATCGCCGTGTTCAGCAACGCCTTCACGTTCGCGCTGCTGATCGTGATCCTGCTGTGCAAGCCCAACGGCCTGTTCGGCGAAAAACTGACGGAGAAGGTGTGAGATATGAAGAATCATAAGAAAAGAGATCTGCTGCTGTCTTTGATCCTCGCCGCCGTCTGCCTCGCCCTGCTGCTGTACGTGGACAAGTACCAGCACTATTCCATGCTGGCCTCCGTGCTGAAAAAGGGCGCGATCTACTCCCTCGTGGCGGTGTCGCTGAACCTGCTCAACGGCTTTACCGGACTGTTCTCCTTGGGCCAGGCGGGCTTCATGATGATCGGCGCGTATACCTACGCCATACTGACCATTCCCGTGGCCTCCCGCGCCTCCGTGTACCAGTATTTTGACGGCGGCATCGTTCAGTTCTGTGTGCCGATGATCGTCGGCCTCATTCTGGCGGGTATCGTCCCGATGATCTTCGCGTGGCTCATCGGTCTGCCCGTGCTGAAGCTCAAGAGCGACTATTTGGCCATTGCCACGCTCGGCTTCGCCGAGATCATGCGTGCCATTATTCAGTGGAAGGTGGCCGGCCCGCTGACAAACGGCTCGAACCTGCTGAAGAAGTTCGCCAACTTCGACAGCGTCATCTTCCCGTTCGTCGTCTCCGGCATCTGCATTGCCATCATCGTCCTGATCATCAACTCCACCTATGGCCGCGCCTTTAAGGCCATCCGCGACGACGAAATCGCCGCCGAGGCCATGGGTATCAACCTCGCCAAGCACAAAATGGAGGCGTTCCTCATCAGCTCCTTCTTCGCCGGGGTCGGCGGTGCACTGCTGGCCATGTTCCAGTCGAGCGTACAGGCCAACGCCTTTACCTCCACGATGACGTATGAAATACTGCTCATCGTCGTCATCGGCGGTATCGGCTCCGTCACCGGCTCTATCCTCGCGTCCTTCCTTTACATCGCCTGCTCCGAGTGGTGGCTGCGCTTCCTCGATGACCCCATGCCCTATCTGGGCGTGAACATCCCGTTCATGCGCGGTGGCTTCCGTATGCTGGTGTTCTCCGTGGTCATCATGATCGTCGTGCTGTTCTTCCGCAAGGGCATCATGGGCGACCGCGAGTTCTCGTGGCAAGCCATCATCGACTTCTTCGGAAAGCTCTTTCGGAAAAAGGATAAGGCCAAGGAGGTGGTCTCCAAATGAGTAAGAACGTTCTGTCTGTCGAGAATGTCACCATGCAGTTCGGCGGCGTCGTCGCCGTGGACAATCTGAATTTGGAGGTCAACGAGGGCGAGATCGTCGCGCTCATCGGCCCGAACGGCGCAGGCAAGACCACCGCGTTCAACGTCATCACGGGCGTGTACGCGCCCACGAACGGCCGCGTGTCCTTCGGTGAGAAGTGTATCGTCTGCAACCACCCCACGGGGAAAATGCAGAAGCAGTACAAGGGCGAGAACGCGGAAATGTACGTCTCCGAGCATATCTTAGCGCCCACGCCGGACAAGATCACGGCACTTGGCATGGCGCGTACCTTCCAAAACATCCGCCTGTGGAAGACACAGACGGTGTTTGACAACGTCCTCATCGCCAAGCATATGCGCCGCACCAGCAACCTCTTCACCGCCACGTTCCACCTGAACGCCAAGGAGGAGGGCAAGCAGCGCGAGGAGGTCATGGAGCTGCTGCGGGTCGTCGGGCTGGAGGATGTGAAGGACGAGCTGGCCACGAGCCTGCCCTACGGCAAGCAGCGTCGGCTGGAAATTGCCCGCGCACTGGCCACCGAGCCGGAGCTGCTGCTGCTGGACGAGCCGGCGGCGGGCATGAACCCGCAGGAGACACTGGAGCTGGCGGACTTCATCAAGGAGATCCGCGCGAAGTTCCACAAGACGGTGCTGCTCATCGAGCATCACATGGATCTGGTCATGGGCATTGCCGACCGTATCTACGTCCTCGACTTCGGCAAACTCATCGCCAACGGTACGCCGGATGAAATTCAGAACAACGAGCGCGTTATCGACGCATATTTGGGGGTGGCAGACGATGCTGAAGATTGAGAACCTGCACGTTTCCTACGGCGGCATCCGCGCCCTGCGCGGGATCAGCCTCGAGGTGCCTGACGGCAAGATCGTCACCCTCATCGGCGCGAACGGCGCGGGCAAATCCACCACGCTGCGCACCATTTCCGGTCTTGTCAAGGCCGACAGCGGCTCCATCTCCTACGACGGGCAGGAGCTGCTGGGCAAGCCCATCAACAAAATTTTGGAGGCAGGTATCGCCCAGTCCCCGGAGGGTCGGCGCGTCTTCGCCAACCTGACGGTGCTGGAAAACCTGAAGGCCGGCGCGTATCTGCGCAAGGATAAGGACGGCATCGAAAAGGACCTCAAGTGGGTCTACGAGCTGTTCCCCCGCCTCGAGGAGCGGCACTGGCAGCTCGCCGGAACGCTCTCCGGCGGCGAGCAGCAGATGCTGGCCGTCGGACGCGCCCTCATGAGCCGCCCAAAGCTGCTGATGCTCGATGAGCCGTCCCTCGGCCTCGCCCCGCTGGTCGTGCAGGGGATTTTCGACATCATCCGCGCGGTGAATAAAGAGGGCGTGACGGTGCTGCTCATCGAGCAGAACGCCAACATGGCGCTGAAAATCGCCGACCACGCCTACGTGCTGGAAACCGGGCTTATTACCAAATCCGGCACAGGTGCAGAGCTCCTCGCCGACGAGTCCATCAAGGAAGCCTACCTCGGCAAGAAAAAAGTAAATAGCGCAAAAGTAATCGCAGACGCATAAGAAAACGCACCAAGCCCTCCGGCCTCGCCGGAGGGCTTGGCTGTTGTTAAAGTTTTCTCGTCGTAAATCCGTAGGGGACGGCGTCCTCGACATCCCGCACGACAATCCCTCCGTCAGCACTCCGTGCTGCCGCGCCGTTGGCGCGGGAATGACAGCGTTGATATTTCCTCCACCCCACCCCCGCCGCAGGCGGGACGCAGAAATTTCTGTTTCCCTCCTGCGGTTTTTGTGCTATACTGTGGAAAAACCACCGCAAGGAGGCACGCCCCATGTCTGATACCATCGCCGCCGCTGCCACGGGTCACAGCCCGTGCGCCATCGGCATTCTCCGTCTCTCCGGGCCGGAGGCGTTTCACGCGCTGGACGCGGTCTTTCACGCGAAAAGCGGCCTCCCCGCCGCGGCCCGGCCAGCGCGCACGATGGTGCTGGGCGACGTGACGGATGAACAGGGGCGCGTTCTCGACCACGCGCTGTGCGTCACGTTCCCCGCACCCCACAGCTACACCGGTGAGGACTGCGCCGAGCTGCACTGCCACGGCAGCCCCGTGGTGCTGGACGCTGTACTCCGTGCTCTCTTCGCCGCCGGGTGCCGTCAGGCCAAGGGCGGCGAGTTCACGAAGCGGGCGTTTCTCTCCGGCAGGCTCGACCTCCTGCAAGCCGAGGCCGTCGCCGACCTCATTGACGCCGAGACGGCGGAGCAGGCGCACAACGCCGCCTCCCAGCTCTCCGGCACACTCAGCCGCACCGTGGCGCGTATCTACGACGCGCTCACGGAGATGGCCGCCCGCTTCTACGCCATCGTGGATTATCCCGACGAGGACATCGAGGAGCTGACGCGCGAGACGATGCTCGACACCCTGCGCACCGCGCAGCAGGCACTGGACGGTCTGCTCTCCGGCTTTTCACGAGGCCGACTGATGAAGCTCGGCGTTCCCGCCGTCCTGCTGGGCAAGCCCAACGCCGGGAAATCCTCGCTGCTCAACGCCCTGCTGGGCTACGACCGCGCCATCGTCACCGACATCGCCGGGACGACGCGCGACACCGTGGAGGAAAAGGTCACCATCGGCGGCGTCCTCCTGCGCCTGACGGACACGGCGGGCATTCGGCAGGGCGGCGACACGGTGGAGGCGCTGGGCATAGAGCGCAGCCGCGCCGCCGCCAAGCGGTCGTCCCTCGCCATTTTGGTGCTGGACGGCTCCGCGCCGCTCACCGCGGAGGACGAGGAGGCCATCGCCGTGGCGCAGGAGGTGCCGAATCTGCTCGTGGCGGTCAACAAGTCCGACCTGCCCCACGCGCTCGACATCGGCACGCTCGCCGACCGCTTTGACAACGTCCTCTCCGTCTCCGCCAAGGACGGCAGCGGCCTCGACACGTTGACCGAGGCCATCACCGCCCTCTTCCCTGCCGCGAGCAGCGAGGGGACGCTCCTGACGAACGCACGGCAGGCGGAGGCCGTCTCCCGCGCTCTCAGTGCCGTCGGCGAGGCACGCACCGCCCTGCGCATCGGCATGACGCCCGACGTCGTCCTGACGGACTGCGAGGCCGCGCTGGAGGCGCTGGGCGAGCTGAACGGCCGCCATATCCGCGACGATCTGGTGGACACCATCTTCTCCCGCTTCTGCGTGGGGAAATAATATCTCACATCAGGAGGTAGACCGCATGACACCCGACGAGCTGCTGCGCGTGCTGCACACCGCGGAAAAGCTGAAGGACACCCTCCGCCACTGCGACACCTCCGGCGGCCGGAGGGAGAGCGTGGCCGAGCATAGCTGGCGCGCGGCACTGACGGCGTTCTTCCTGCGCAGCGAATTTCCGCACCTGAACATGGAGCGCGTGGTGCAGATGTGCCTGATCCACGACCTCGGCGAGTGCTTCACCGGGGACATCCCCACGTTCCTCAAAACCGCCGAGGACACCGCACGTGAGGATACACTCCTCGCCGGGTGGGTGGCCACGCTGCCCGCGCCGTACAACACGGAGCTGGCCGATCTCTATGCCGAGATGAACGCGCAGGAGACGGAGGAGGCGAAGCTCTACAAGGCGCTCGACCGATTGGAGGCGGTGATCCAGCACAACGAGGCCGATATTGCCACATGGCTGCCCCGCGAGTACGCGCTGAACCGCACCTACGGTGACGAAAACGTCGCCTTTTCGCCCTACCTCACCGCCCTCCGTGCCGCCATCCGCCAAGAGACGGAGGAAAAGATCCGCCGTGAGAGAAAATGAAAAGAACGCCCGCAAGGGAGGGGTTTTACCCCTCCCTTGCGAATGTTTATTGATGGCATACTACTCCGCCGATTTTTCTTGCCTTTCCCTCACCGCGTCACAGACGGCGCGGGCGGTGCGGTCGGCGGCGAGACCGTCGAAATCGCGGTGCTGCGCCTCGACCAAGGCGCGGCGGCGGTCTGGGTGGTCGAGCAGCGTCATCGCCGCGGCGGCCATCGCCTTCGGCGGGCAGGTCTCCGCCCAACCGTGTGCTTGAAAGAACTCCTGATTGCGCGTCTCACAGCCGCCCACCATGTCCGCCAGCAGCAGCGGCGTTCCCCGCGTCCCGGCCTCGGTGATGCTGATTCCGCCGGGCTTGGAGACCAGCACGTCGGCACTGTCCATATACTGCGCCACGCGGTTCGTGAAGCCCACGGCCTCCACGCGGCGAAAGCCCCTGCGGCGCAGGGAGAAGAGCATCTGCCGATTGCTGCCGCACAGGACGGAGGCGAAGTCGCCGTGTGCCATGTGTTCCTCCAGCTCGGCAGCAATCTCGGCCATCGGCCCGCAGCCGATGCTGCCCGACATGAGGACGATGTGCCGTCCCTCCGGCGGCAGCAGCAGGTCACCTCGGGCGGAAGCGCGGTCGCCCCGCTCACGGAACACGGCGCGGACGGGGATACCCGCCGCGAGCAGCGTCTCCCGTGCGATACCGCAGGAGACGAATTCCTCCGTCAGCTCCTCGTGGGGGATGACGCAGATGTCCGGCGTGCAGCCGCCCACGGTGGGACTGCACGTATAATCGGTGGCCACGAAGCAAAAGAGCGTGCCGTCCTCTTTTTTGCGGCGCAGCTCCGTCATCATCATGGCGGGGATAACGTGGACACAGACCACAGCGTCGTAGCCGCCGTCCCGAATGGCGCGGCCAAGCCGTCCCGCCGCGCGGGACATATAGCGGTAGACCACGTTGTCGCGGTCGTTGCTCTCGGTGTCACTCTCCGCACTCATGTACCCGGCCTTGTAGAGCTTGGGGTAGCGGCGGTAAAAGCGCGTGTGCCACTTGCAGACGAAGCGGGAGGCCTCCCGCGAGATGAAGCTCAGGCCGTCCAGCGTATCGGAGGACACGCCGAGGCGGCGGAAGCTCTCCGCCAGCGCGGCCGCCACGGCGTTGTGGCCGCCGCCGGTGTTACAGGTCAGAATCAGAACGTTCATGGTTTCCTTTCCGCTGCTCTCTCCTGTGCAGCAAGGCCGCCAGACGCACGAGGCGCGGGCGGTTATATCGTTGAATGAGGATAAAGGGCAGGTTGGCCAGCAGCACCCACACCAGCACCACGGCCACGCCGCCGATGCCCGGCCACAGCCACAGACACGCAAGCCCGAAAAGGCACGACGCACCGTGTACCGTCTCGGCGCGGCACGTCTCCTGCACCAACGCCTCCGCCTGCGCGGCGGTGACGGCGCTGCCGCCGGGCAGCGCCTTGCGCACCATATCCGGCAGGCAGCGGCTCATGTCGGGGACGAGCGTCTTCCACCGCTCGATGTGCAGTCCGGCGTAGCACTTCCCGCCGCGCTCCCATTTCCAAGGGCGAAAGGGGAATCGCTCCGGCCGAAAGGTACACGGCAGGCGCTGGCCGATGGGGTGCGCCAGCAGTGCCAGCGCGATCAGGTAGATGACGCAGCACCAAAAGCCGCTCACAGAGTTGCCTCGCCCGGACAGCTGCGCTCTAAAATATGCCGCAGCGTCCCCTCCGTCAGCCGTCCCACGCGCTCGATGTACCGCTCCGCGTCGGGCTTCATGCCGTAGCGCAGCCAGCGGTCCAACAGGCCGATGACCGTTGCCGTATACAGGCTGGCGACGGTCTGCACGTCCTCCTCCGCCACGGGCAGCTCCCCGGCGGTGCGGCGAACGAGCGACTCCATGCAGGTGTAGGCCACCTGATAGTAGTGGTCCTCCAGCAGATCGCGCTGGCTGGAGTGGTAGAGGTGATAGACGGCGCGGCGGTTGGCGCGGATGAAGGCCGTGACGCGCATGACCACCTCCGTCCAATCCTTACAGGGCGGGTCGGCGGTCAGCACGCGCTGCGCCTCGTCCTCCAATATCTCGCGGATGAGCGCGTAAACGTCGCAGTAATAATAGTAAAAGGTGTTGCGGTTCACGCCGCAATGCTCGGCGATGTCCACCACGGAGATCTTGTCGAGAGGCCGCTGCTCCAGCATCTCGAGAAAGCCCTTGCGGATGACGTTTTTTGTGCTTTGTGCCACGGTTTATTCCTCCTTCGTGTCGCTCGTGCGGTATTTCTCCTGCCAGCGGCTCAGTGCCTCCAAAATGACCAAAAGCTCGCGCCCCGCCGTCGTCAGCGTGTACTCGACCTTGGGCGGGATGACGGCGTAGACCTTGCGCGTCAAAAGCTGCTGCTCCTCCAGTGAGCGCAGTGCCGCCGTCAGCGTCTTCTGCGTGATGCCGGGGACGGCGTCCTTCAGCTCGCCGAAGCGCAGCGTCCCGCCGCCCAACGCCGAGAGTACCTCCGCGCCCCGACGGTGGGACAGCAGCTCCACCGCGCCGTAATCGGCCTGCTTCTTCACGGTGAGTGCCATGTCTGCCTCCTTCTTTATAGTTTCTCTTTCGAAACTATGTAGCCATATTTTCTCTTACAGGCAAAGAATACCTCTTTCCGACACATTTTGCAACCCATAAAAATCAGGCAATTTCCAAGTTTTGCCCAACGCGAGAAAGCGCACTCCGTAGGGAGCGGTGTCCTCGACGTCCCGTCGTTGAACACCCGCACCCCTACAAACGGTTTATTGGCGGTATGGCAATAACAAGAAAACTCACTGCCGCATAAGCGCAAAAAAGAGAACGGCGCTGCCGTTCTCTTTTTATCGTCTTATATCGCCCGCTATTGCCTTTTCGGCGTATCAGATGTACTGCCTCATGCCCTCGGTGGCAGTGTCCTCCGAGGCGCTGATGGTGACGGTGAACTTCACGCCGTTCTGCTCGCTGAAACGGTCGAGCCAGTACAGGAACGTCTCCACCGCGTGCAGGTCGGTGCTGCCGGCGATCTTGCAGAGGTTGTCCACAAAGACGTGGGAAATATCGTAATTGCCCGCGTAGAGGCCGCAGAGAAAGCCGCGCAGACACTCAAAGGAATTCACATTATATTCCCCGGCGGTGACCAGTCGCACATTATAGCTGATGTCGTAGGTCATGTCGCGGTTGGGTTCGATGCAGACGACACTGCCGTTCTCAGCCTCCACACTGCTGTGGATCAGCTCGATGAGCTGCTTGGTCTTGCCGGCACCGTTCGCACCCATGATCAGTCTAACCATAAGAAATCACTCCTTCATCTTTGGTAGAGGGTTTCCCTCCATACACAGCATACCATATCCGGCGGAAAATAGCAATGAAGAAAAAGTAAACAGTTTTTTGGTGAAAATACCGAAAGCTCAGCGACCCAGCTTTCTCAGCAGCGTCTGCCGCAGCTCGTCGTAGCCGGGCTTACCCAGCAGGGCGAACATATTTTTCTTGTATGCCTCCACACCGGGCTGGTCAAACGGGTTCACGTCCAGCAGGTAGCCGCTGAGGCCGCAGGCATACTCGAAGAAGTAGATCAGTCCGCCCAGCGTGGCCGCGCCGAGCGTATCGGTGTGGAGCGTCACGTTGGGAACACCGCCCTCCACGTGCGCCAGCAGCGTGCCGTCCATCGCCTGACGGGCGATAAAGTCCATACTCTTCCCGGCCAAGAAATTCAGCCCGTCGCCGTCCGTCTCGTCATAGGGGACGAGGCACTCGCGATGCGAAGCGCCGAAGCGCACCACCGTCTCGAAGAGATGCCGCTCGCCCTGCTGGATATACTGCCCCATCGAGTGCAGATCGGCGGTAAACTCCACGCTGGCGGGGAAAATGCCCTTGTTCTCCTTGCCCTCGCTCTCGCCGTAGAGCTGCTTCCACCACTCCGCCATGAAGCGGAAGCCGGGTTCGTAGGCCGCCAGCAGCTCGATCTTCTTCCCCGTGCGGTAGAGCTCATACCGCGCCCCGGCGTACTGCCACGCGGGGTTTTCATTCATGTCCGGCAGGGCGCAGGTGCGCATCATCTCCGACGCGCCGCCGAGCAGCGCGTCCACGTCAACGCCTGCCACGGCGATGGGCAGCAGCCCCACGGCGGTGAGGACGCTGTACCGCCCGCCGATGTCGTCGGGGACGACAAATTCCTCGTACCCCTTCGCGTCAGCCAGTGCCTTCAGCGCGCCCCTGTGCGCGTCGGTGGTGGCGTAAATGCGTCGCGCCGCGCCCTCCGCGCCGTATTTTTTCTCCAGCAGCTCCCGGAAGAAGCGGAACGCTACGGCGGGTTCGGTGGTCGTGCCGGATTTGGAGATGACGTTGACGGAGAAGTCCACGCCGTCCACCAGCTCCATGACCTCCGCGAGCGCGTCACTGCTCAGGCCATTGCCGATGAAGTAGACGTTGGGCGTCGCCTTCTTTTTCAGGTTGTAGTTTGGTGAGCAGAGGCACTCGATCACGCCCCGCGCGCCCAGATACGAGCCGCCGATGCCGATGACCACCAACGCCTGCGAGTCCGTCTGAATACGCGCGGCGGCGGCCTTGATACGCGATAGCTCCGCGCGGTCGTACTGCTCCGGCAGATGCACCCACCCGGTGAACTCGCCGCCCGCGCCGTCACCGTTTTGCAGGTGGTTGTGGGCGATATGCAGACGCGGCGAGAGCGCCGCCTCGTAGGGCAGGGGGATAAAGGTACGGATATTGTTCAAATCGACCCGAATCATGCTCATTGCCTCCTTCGCAAGCTTCCTGCGTTCGTTCGTCTCTGTTCGTTTTGGGGCGTTCAGCGGCCGCCGCCGACTTGGGGTTGGGCGTTATTTTTCGCCTTTCCCTCTTTCTGCGCTTCGTTCCGCTTCTGCTGCTCCGCCAGTCTTTTTTCCTTATCCATGCGGCTGACGATATCCCCTCCGATGACAAAGCCCTTGGGGAACTGATGTCCCGGACGCCAATCGCAGACCTCCTTTATCTGCGTGGGGTCGTGCAGATCGCGGTTTGCCAGCGTCTCCTTGAACTCCTTGGAGTCGTAGGCGATCTTCCTCAGCTCCTCGTTGGACAGGTGCTCATTCGTGTCATAGTCATAGCTCAGCAGGCCGAATACCGCAGACAGCGCGACGGATTCTCTCGCACGCTCCACCACCTTCTCCGACGGCTGTGTACCGGCCTTTCTTGCGGCCTCCGCCTCCGTAAACGCCTCCTTGTACAAGCGGGCGCTCTCCTTATCCAGCACTTGGAACCGGGCGTGCTTGAGCGCCTCGTCGCTCATCTGCATAATGCGCTCGCCCAAGGGGAGGATGTAGTTCTCCGATTTTCTCACATACTTCTCGGCTCGCTCCGTGTCCGCAGGGTCGAGCTTTCCGAGGGTCGCCCTGAACAGCGGAGAAGTGCGGATCATCTCTATCAGCTGGGGGTACATACCGTATTCGACGGCAGCCTCAAAAACGCCGTGCGTGCGCTCATCGGCCATCATTCCGGCCAAAATCAGCCCTGCCAGTGATGCTTGCAGATGCTCGCCGCCCTTCTCGCCCAGCTGCTCATACTTCTCGCTCTCGTTCTCTATCTGCCGGTCCAGATAGTCCCGTGCCGGGTGCTCCTCGCCGTTCTCGGCGGCCTCCAGTGCCCAGTCCTCCTTCTTCCTTCTTTCAAGACTGTCGAACATCTTATTCAGGCTGTCTTTGAAATGGCGGCTGTCTGCGATCGTATTCTTTTCACCGGCCTTCTGCTTGGCCACCAGCGGGGCTTCCTTCCGCAGCGTGGGCATGGCACTGCGCAGCAGCGCGTCGCCGACCTGCTTGCAGAACTGATTTTCCGCCGCCCAGTCCTTGCCAATCTTCTTTTCCCAGTCGAACTTTTTAAAGCTCTCCGTGAACGCATCGCTGGACATGATGGCATCCTGTAGATCGGACAGCTGCCCCTTCTCCACGGCATTCGCCAGCACGCCGCCCGCGCCCTCCCGCGTCAGCATATACTGCAGGGTCTCGGTGGCCAGCACAGTCTTCGCCGCCTTCGGCTTGAATCCGAAGGTATCCTCCTTCGCGCGTATTTCCTTGATATACTCGAAGCTCGTGTGCGCATGGATGCAGTGTTTTTTCATGGCTGCGCCGGCCGTCGTGCTGATTCTGCTCTGCACCTCACGCGCCTCGCTCAGGACACCCCTGAGCATCTCCTTGAAATCCTCCTCAAGCTCATCGTCCTCGTCCTCATTGATGATGTTGATGCGGTTCTGATTTTCCGGCGCATGGGCGGCAGGCTTTGCTTCATTTTTCTCCTCGTCCTTTTGCATTTCGTCCTTCGGCGCGTTCTGCCCGACGACGTCTTCCTTGTGTTCCTGCTTCGCTTTATGCTCCTGCGCCAGCTTGTCCATCATGACGCCGGTGAAGAACGCCTGTCCCGCTTGGGCGCACACCGCACGGAATTCCTTGGTGTTGCCGAACTCCGGCATAATCTCGATGTTGTCGTCGTGAAGATACTCTCCAAGCAGCCGCTTAAAGGCGTCGCTCTCAGCAATCCGCTCGGCGAGCTGATCCGCTTTTCCGGCGTTGACGATCTGCGTGAACGGTACCTGCACGGCGGCCTTGGGATTCTGCTTCTGCTTTTCCTGCTCCGCACTCACCAGCTCCGACACGACGCGGCGGGCTGCATTCTGCCTGACCTTTTGAAGCAGATTGTCCTTATCCGCCTGTGTCACCTTCGCCCCGGTGAGCGTTTTACCCGTATCTATCGTGCGCTTAAAGCTGACGCAAAAGCCATCGTTGCCTTTGATGCTTACCTCTATCTTCTCCTTTGCGGCGGCACTGTCCTTCGACGCGCCGGCAAGATTCTGCATCAGCGCACCGAAGTCCTTGGCAATATCCTTTTTCGCGGCGTGAACCTGCGGCTGCACCTGCTGCACCTGCGGCTGCTGCGCCTGCTGCTGTTGCTGCTCCACCGGCGGCTGTTGCTGCTGTTGTGCCTGTGCCTGTACCTTTTCCTTGTCCTTTGCCAGCTTGTACTCCAGCGAACTCATGCCGGCGTACTTTGGGACATTCCGCTCCGGGGCGAGGGGTCCGGGCATATCCCGCTCCGCCGCATCACGCATGGCCAGCGTGTTTTTCTGCTCGCCGAGGTAGTCCAAATGGCGCAGCTTTTTCTGCGCAAACTCCAGCACACGGTTGGCAAACTCCACACGCTCACGCTCGTAGGTGCCGCTCCAGTTCTGGTCGGGGTGCTGCTCCAGCTTGTGGGCAAGATACGCCTTCGCGCTCCACAGCAGCTCGCCGAAACGCTCTCCGGCAAGGATCATTTCCTCTGCGGAGGGCTTTTCACCGAGATGCATACCCGCCACATTATCCAACGCATCGCGCATATCCTCAAACGGTGGGGAGGTGCGCCTTTTTTTGCTCCATCCGTTGCAGCGTTCCGCCAGCGCCTGCGCTTCCTCGTGCAGTCCCTGACGGAAGAACTCGCCGGAGGTATCTATCTCGGCGGAAACGATACCGTTGTCATTGGCGTGGCCGAGCTTGAGGATCAGGGTGCGGTCGTCCTTGTGAAAGACGCTGAACCCCGGCAGACGTTCCTCCAAAACCTCATCGCCTGCCTCAAGTGCGCAGCGCCTCAACCCGAGGCGCGAGAGTGCGCGCCCCGCCGTGACCTGATACTCCGGCCCGGTCTCCAGCAGTGCATAGGCAAGGGCGTCCTGCGGCTGCCGATCCTTATCAAGCGGAAGGAACCCGCCGCCGTTCTGTGCGTTAAAGGCGCGGTAGAGCTTGAACGGGTCGAGCAGCGCAAAGTAGGGGTTCGCCACCTGCTCGGCGGCCTCCCTGATCTGAAGAACATCAAACGCCCTGTTCAGCCAGTCCTTCCGCAGCTCCTCCTGCCGAGCCTTAGAGGGATGCTCCAGCCCCAGCTTGTTCAGGAAGCCGAAGATCTCCGTTCCCACCATTTGCAGCTCCACGGCATTGTTGTTGAGGATGTCGAAGGCCTCCTCCATGCCGTTTTGGAAGCCGGAATAGTTACCGCTCTGAATGGCGGCGACGGCGGATTGGTAGCGGTGCTGACTCTCAGAGCCGTCTCTGATCTCCCGCTCCACCTCGCGGAGAATAAGCTCCGCGCCGTTTTTCCGGTCGCGCTGCGCCAAATCCGCCGCATCCTCCGCTGATTTGTTGGCAGAGGTGATGTAGTGTTCCCGGCGCAGCGCAAGGTACTTGTCCTCGGTGATATCGCCGTTGGCCAGCGCGGTCAACGCCACGACGGCATCGTTGAACTGCCTGTCCTCCGCCGTGCTGCCCGTTTTCATCAAGCGGTCTAAGAAGCGATTCGGGTTGATCTGCTTGAGCTGATGGTTTTCGTCGTAAAGTCCGAGCCGGGCGGCGGCGTTGCGCCATTCCAGCTCCTGCAGCACGCGCTGCTTCACGGATTTCATGACCTCCGTGCGGCAGCGTTGGGCATAGTTGAAGCGGCTTTCGTTATCCGGCCCGATCGTGTCGCTGTCGGGGCGCAGCCTGCCATAGATCTCGGGCCGCCGCTGGCGTTGGGCGAAGGCGTTGAACGAGCCGTTCAAATCGTCGGGGTTCGGACTCATGGCCTGTATCTGATCATTCACATTCTTCAGGGCGGCCTCTATCGCTTCCTCGGTCAGCTCCACAGGGCCGTATTGGCCGTTCGTCAGTGCCTTGAGCAGCAGGTTGTAATAAACATCAGTAACACGCGGCATCGTACATTGCTCCTTTGTCGGTAAATTTCCGGGGTTTGCAGCTTCCTGCTTATTATACACCCACGGGGCAGGTTTTGTCTCGCATGGAAATCAATTTTATGGCCGATTTTTGAAATTTTCGGTGGGGTTCGCCGAAAGCAAGCAAAAACACGGTCGCCCATGTCAAAAGAGCTGTGTGACCGTGTTTGGATTTTTGCGTTTACGCCGCTAAGGGGTGGTTACTGCGCGTCCTTGATGGCGGCCTGTGCTGCGGTAAACGTATTGAGAGCGATAATTAAGATCATTCCAGAGTGCCGTTCCGGTGTGCCGAGGCAGCAAGCGTTCTTACTACGCCGTTCGCAGCTTCTCCCGCACCATCACAAGGGCATATTCTGTCTATTCCGCACGCGAAGATGAATATGGTATAAGAAAATTTGAGGGAAAACTTGCAGAAGAGACCTATCATAACGGGCTTGTAATTGTTGACTACTGGGAAAAGATGAGTGAGCTTGGGCTTGATGAAAGGGATGTAATGCGCGCTGAAAAGGAATGGGTAGAACAACTATCTATTGAGGGAGCCGCCGCCTGCCTTGCGTATCATTTCCGGCGTGACCATTTCTGCGAGGGAAGTCTAATTCAAGAGGGGATTGCAGATGGATGCATTTTGCGGTTGATGGAGCGATCATATAAATTGCTCTCGACTATATCGTGAGGTATCAGCTTTATGAGTACGGTACTTATCCTACATTGCATTAAAAAATACCCACCTCGATTAGCCGAGGTGCGATAACGAAGTATTTATGTAAGGTGGCGGTACAGCGAAAGCTGTGCCGCCGTTTTGCGTTATCAGGCTGTTTTCTTCTTTCGGTTTTGCATGCCGAGTCTGCCGTCGAGGGCAACGCAATCCTCATCGGCTATGTTGATGATTCCGACAGCCTTATAGTAAATTTCAATCTTTTGCTTTCTGTGACCACTGCTCTTATCCGGAGCGTGTACCACAATCTTGTCAACCAAGTCATTAAGTAATTCTGCAGTAAGTTCAGCGGGGTCTGTGTACTTGCGGACATTTTTGAGGAATTTCTGCAAATCAACCTCGTTTTGCTCGCCGTCCTCGATAATCGTTTGCAGTCGGTCAATAGCCTGCTTTACCTGTTTTTGTTCTTCCTCATATTCAGAAGATAACTTGTCAAACCGTTCTGCTGTAAGCCTGCCTGATACCATATCCTCATAAATACGCTTGAAAAGGATATCTAAATCCTCATCACGCCTTTTCAAGGTCACAATATCCACTTTCGCCTTATCCACGGACATTCTGTGCTGTATATCCGCTTTTTCCCGTTCTTTCCTAACAAAAGATGCTTCAAACTGCTGGATATAGGACAAAACGCTTTGGATATGCTTTAGCACAAGTCTGTTCAGTGTGACCGCACGGATATAGTGGATTGTACAGCTTCCTGTGTTGCTTCGGTAGTTGGCGCATGCATTTTTTGAATATTTTGAGAATATGGGAAGTATACTTTCCCCAATACTTGATCGTAAAGATAATCAATGCAAGAATAAACAATCCCGTAATTGTCCCGATAATAATCGTTCCCACATTAAGCCTCCTTCTGTTTTTCAGAAATCGTAACGTTCCTGCGCGAATATAAATAATAGATCAAGCAGATCGTCAGAGTGAATACAGCGGCATACGCCGTGGATAAACCTATGTCGAACAGTTTCGGAGTCGGCTTTTGGCTCGCAAAATATGCATAGGGGAGCTTCACAAGGAAAATAGCACACAACCCTTGCAACATCACAAAGGTAGTCCTTCCAAGTCCGTTGAAATAACCCGTCAAACAATAGGCAATGGAAAGGACAAAGCACTCGATAGATGTCGCACGCAAAAATTCAGCCGAATCCTGTATCACTGCCGCCTGACCTTCTGCGGCATTACTTACAAATATCATAGAAAGTGCGTCACCGTGGAAATAAGCCACATATGCCATAATGCCGCCGAGAATCACTGCCGTTCCCATCCCTATCCACATTGATCTTCTTGCACGGTCAAGTTTTCCAGCACCTGTATTCTGTGCCACAAAAGCGGAAATAGACTGCATATAAGCCATTGGAATCAGTAAAATAAAAATAACGAGTTTTTCCGCAATACCGACTCCGGCAGATGCCGTAACACCCAGCGCATTGACAAGACCGATAATGATAAGATATGAAACCTCGTTGCACATATCCTGCAAAGCGATCGGCGAACCCAACCTGATAATGCTTGTCGCTGTTTTTTTATGAAAGGCAAGATGTTTCTTTGCAAAATGAAAAGGCAAGCCTTTTTTCTTAATCAAGATAAGGGAAAGAACCACACTGACCGCCTGTGCCGCTACAGTTGCGATGGCAGCTCCTGCCGCTCCCATTTTGAATCCGTCAATTAGTGTTATATCCCCGACAATGTTGGTCACGCAGGCGATGGACACAAAAATGAGCGGCGATTTGGAGTCTCCCATTCCTCTAAAAACGGCACTGAGCAGATTATAAGCGACGATACAAAGACTTCCACCACCGCAGATCTGTATGTAATGAACGGTCTGTGTAAAGGCTTCTTCGGGGGCGTTCATCCAATGGGCAATCGGCTTTGCGGCTAGCACCATCACAAAACTCAGTGTAATACCGAGAATACTGAAAACCTTAATGCTTGTACCGACTGTCAGTGCCGATCCCTCATCGTCTTTATGACCTATGCGTTGCCCCAGCAGCACAGTTGTTCCCATTGAAAGACCTGTCACAATACCTGTAACGATCTGCATTGTCTGGCTTCCTGTGGATACAGCGGAAATGTCAGCGGTCGTTCCGAATTTCCCGACTGCCCACAGATCGACGGCTCCATAGAGTGCTTGCAGCACCAATGCCAACAGCACCGGCACGGCAAATTTCAAAAGCGAGGGCAGGATAGCACCCTCTAAAAAGTTGTTTCGTCTTTGTTTCATAGAATTGTCTTACGCTCCATTTATTTCCTCGAAATTGATCTCCGAAATAATATCCAGCATTTCGCAAAATTTCCCGATTTCCTCCATCGTATAACGGTCTGTGATTCGTTTGATCGCTTCGCTGTCCTGACGGCGAAACACTTTATACTGCGGAATGGCTTCTTCGTTGACGGTCAGATAGTTCTTGCGTTTGTCGTTCGGGTCTGGCGTTTTCGTGATCAGTCCCTGCCTCAATAGTTCGTTGAGTTTTAATGTGACTCCCGGCTTTGAAACATTCAGTAGCTCTGCCAGCTTGGATGCCGTACATGTGCCGTTCATCGTGTAAATCAGTTCAATATACAGCAGACTGTTGTAGGTGATGTTCTCGTCTACAAATTGTTTACTCATCAGTCTCAGATCACATAAGGCTGTGCTGTAATAAAAGGTGTCCAAGGCTTTTCTTAAATTCATATTTTGCCCTCCTGTGTTAAGCCAATGTAATTATTATAGCTTAACTAAATCGAAAAGTCAATATCTGAATTAAAAATCGAGAGCTGTATCGGTGTTACGATGCAGCTCTCGACCTCAACATTTATTATGTGTAGATAATTTCGGCGTTTACGATTTCCGCCACACGGATTCTCACGCCGTTCATTCGACCGACCCACGACAGCATATCGTCGGCTTTCAGCTTTTCGGTTATACCTTCGGATTCTGCTATCTGCTTTACCAGCCGGGAGAACATCGCCTCCGCCTGCTGGTCAATATCCGCAAGATAGCCGTTCAGCCTTCCGCTCGTCAGCAGGTCGGCATAAAGCACCTTGCGATTTTCCCTCAGATACCGCCTGTGCCGCTGTCCCCATATTCCAACCGTATGCTGTTCTTCATCGGGCAAACTCAAATTAGGAATAAGATACCCGTTTTCCTCACGATAAGTTCCGCCAAATTGTTCAAATAATGATTTCATTGCAGTTTCCTCCAAATATTTTTAGATTTTCTGCAATATACCGTTCCGATAGTCTTTACCACTTGTTTTCAAAACCTTCGTTGCGGCATCTCAGCATTTTTCGGGGTGAGTATTTTTTGTATGCGCCGTTTTTGCTTAACTTAATGACATTGGCACTCGCTGAGCTTTTTCGACAAACTGAAGGCAGCCGCTTGAAGCGGCTGCCTGAAACAGTGATGCGGTATCAAGCCTCTAATGTCCCTTTCAGGGACGGCTCAAACCACCCGTGTACCGGTAGTTATGATGTTAACCCCTTACTTGACGCCCACCGGACTACTTTTATTCCCAAAAGCAATCAATCAACCAAGATATTTGCTAATCAACGATGAAAGCTCGTTGAAGTCTTTCACGCCAAGCTGCGAATAAATGCCTTCAAGATTTATTTCGTCAAGGCCAAGAGCCTTATATATCTGTGTTCCGAAATCATCCAACGTCCACGTGTCATCCGTTTTAGAACAAGTCACCGTCAATGTCGTTTGGTCTGTTTCCGCATTCTTAGCCGCTTCAACCAGCTGCTCGCCGATAAACTTGTTAAGGCTGTCTTCCGAAGAAAGAATGTCTTCGGACACGCTTGTTGCAGCATTCGGAAGATTATAAACCAATGCCGTCAGCATGGTAAGCGGTGTTTTCGATGTAAGTTTAATCTCTGCTGTTGCAGATTTTGCCCCGGAATCGA
>CAVGSO010000016.1:0-28836 GCA_963631875.1 Firmicutes bacterium CAG:341
AGCTCGTAGGTTGCCGTGGTCGTGGTGGTTGTCTGCGTGGAGGTGGTACCCTCGTCCGTCTTTTTCACGACTAGCTCCAAGCTGTGATTAGCACTCACCTTGCCGGTGATGGTCTTGAGTGCGGTGCTGTTGATGGTCAGCGTGCCGACGTCGGTTTTAATCGCCACAGTTTCGACCGTCCCGTTCGTGGCGGCGGTGTTCATTTTCGTTGCGTCGGCAGCGGCCAGCGTTACCTTGGTCGTTTCGACCACCGTGTCCCCGGCAGTGGTGGCGTCCAAATTCACGGTCTTGGCATTGGCTTTTACAGCTTCGTCTTCCTTAACTTCAGCGGTCACCTTTGCCACACCATTTTCTACTTTTGTTGTGGTGGCTACGTTGTTGGTGCTGTCCGTAGCGGTTTTCACCTCGGTGACGCTGACTTTGCCGTCCTCATTTACGGTTGTCTTTGTTACCACTTCACTTGTGGCCGTTCCGTTCTTCTCGGTTTTGGTGACGGTTTGCTCCTTGAGAGTGTTTGTTTCCGTGTCGATGACCGTCTCGGTTTTGGTGGTCGTTCCGTTTTTGGCCGTCTCATTTGTCGTCACGGTCGTTGTTCCTTTTTCTTCATTGACAGTGGTTTTTGTTTCGGAAGATTCAGCATTTTCAGACTGCCAGTGTGCGTACAGGGTGATGTCAGCCGTCACTTGGCTGGTGTCCGTCCACTGGACGTCTTTATCAGTGAACCAACCAAGGAAGTCGTACCCGGTCATGGTTGGGTTTTCGGGCAGGGTGACGGTGCTGTCTTTCTCCACATCCACGGGATCAACCGTGCTGCCGCCGTTGCTGTTGAACGTCACGATATACAGCTCGGTAGGTGCAACGCCCACAGTATTGTAAAGGTCACCCGTTCCGTCGAGAGTCACTGTGGACTTCTCATACGAAATTTTGGCACTAACACTGGCCTTATCACTGTCGCCTTCGGAATAGCCAATTTTCTCCGCCCAGAAGAATGCGCCGCTACCTTTGGTAAGCGTAGAATTCTTGATGGTGACAGCCGAATTGTCCTGCGCGCAGACGGTGTAATAGTTGGTAGCTGTGATATGACAGTTGGTAATCGTCACGGTAGCGTCCGGCTTTTCGGTGTCTGCCGAGTCTGTTCCGCATACATTGAAGCCCCCGGTGGCGGTGATACCGTCGACCACCACATTCTTGCCCTTGAGCATAGCTACATAGCTGCCGTTTGTTTGGTCTTTGTTGGTTGTTGTAGCAATCATGGTGCCGTTTCTCAATGTAACATTGCTTCCGGTGATAGTCAGCGTGCAGTTCTGAGCGGTAAATGTCTTGTCGTTCAGGTCGATTATAACATTGTCTGCATCAACATATAATCGTTTGTTAACATTATAGTCCGTCGGATCAATGGTGACATTCTCAAGCAGTGTGATGGTATCGCCATCTGTCGCATAAATAAGTGCTTTGGACAGGTCGGTGCAATTTTCCTCTGTGCCATTGGCCTTGGCGACCTTTGCAACGGGGCCGTCAGCATTGGCAGCGGTCGTTGTCGCCCACACAGCAGACGGCAATAATGTCAACGCCATAACCAACGCCATGACGGTTGCCAACAATTTCTTCATGTGCAATCCCTCCAAAAAGATAAAATTTTTTGGCTCACAGAGCCGATTTGTTTCGGGCTTCGCCCGAAACGCCCGTTTACTCCCTCTCTCACAGGAGAGGGAGTAAGGTCATTATAGCATATTTGCCCGAATTGTCACGCGATTTTCGGAAGATTTTTACTTTTCGTCGCCTTGCATATTTTTCGCGGGTTGTATTTGGCAGTTTTGACGAGGATTGTTGAGGCATCATGGGCTTGCGGGAGAGACGGGACACGGGACACGGATTGCTCCGTCGCTTCGCGCCCTGTGGGCGGCAAACGCTGTGAGGCTTTTTTGACACGCTGAAGAGAACGGAAGAACTGTTCTCTTTCTGTATCTTTTACGCCTCACACCACCCGGTAATCGCCCTGCGCGGCGGCGGCTTCGCGGCGCTGCTTCTGCTCGGCGAGGGCGTCCTCCAGCGCGACGATAATACGGTTGGACACCAAAAAGCCCTGCGGCGTCAGCCGCCAGCCGTTCTCCGTGGGGGTGGCCAGTCCCGCCGCCTCGTAGCGCCGAAACAGCGTCTCCATCGGCGCAAACCGTTGGCGGTAGGTGCGCTCGAAGTGGGCGCGATCCATGCCCTCCGCCGTGCGCAGCGACAGCATGACGTATTCAAAATCACGCGCCAGCGTCTCCCCCGTCTCCGACTCGGAGAGGACGAGGTCGCCGCGGATGTAGCGGTCAAGGTCGCGGACGTAGGCGAAGCGCACACCGCCCATGTCAGAGTGGGCGCCCGGGCCGAAGCCCGCGTACTCGTCCATGTGCCAGTATTTCAGATTGTGGCGGGAGGCGAAGCCGGGCTTTGCAAAATTTGAGATTTCGTACTGCTCGTAGCCGTGCTGCCCCAGCGTCTCCACGGCGCAGAGGTACATCTCCGCCTGCGCGTCGTCGTCCGGGAACGTCTCCTGCGCGCGGCGCAGCCAGAGCGGCGTCCCCTCCTCCAGCTTCAGCCCGTAGCAGCTCAAATGCTCCGGCGCGAGAGCCAGCACCGCGGCCAGCGTGTCGCGCCACTGCGCCATCGTCTGCCCCGGCAGGCCGTAGATGAGGTCCATGCTCAGGTTGTGAATGCCCGCCTTGCGCACGGCCTCTGCCGCCTGCTTGACCTGCGCAAACGTGTGGATGCGGCCGATACGGCGCAGGAGTTCGTCGTCGGCGGACTGCACGCCGAGGGAGATGCGGTTCACGCCGAGACGGCGGAGGGTGCGGAGCATTTTTACGTCGCAGGCGGTGTCAGGGTTGGCCTCGACGGTGATCTCTGCGGCGCGGTCGAGGTCGTATTTTTTGCGGACGGTCTGGAGGATGGCTTTCAGCCTCGGCGCGCCCAAATAGCTCGGCGTGCCGCCACCGAGATAGACCGTGTCCACGCGGTGCGCGGCGGCATGGGGTGCGACCTCCGAGAGATGACGCACGAGCGCGGCGGTGTAAGCGTCCATCTTTTCCTCACTTTTCGGCAGGGAATAGAAGTCACAATAGCTGCACTTTTGGCGGCAAAAAGGGATGTGAATATACAATCCCAATGGTTTTTTCTCAACTTTCATGGCCGTATCTGCGGCGGCAGGAGCGTCACCGCGTCGTTGAAGCAGTTGACCTTGCAGCTGCGGCAGCCGATGCATTCGTCCTGCCGCACCTCGTAGATGCCGTCGCTTCGCTGGACGATGCATTTCATCACGCAGAACATCGCGCACCAGCCGCAGCCCGTGCAGCTGACGGGGTCGATCAACGCGAGCTGGACGGCCTTTCGGCCGAACGGATGTGCCGGATCGACGGTATTTTTCATGCGCGCCACTTCCTTTCTTTGACATTTTGTGTTCGTTTTGCGCGCGTTTATGCTCGCTTTGTGCGCGCTCATGTGCCATTTGTGACCTATTATAGTCCATATTTGACGCATTGACAAGTATAACCGCGCGATCGGCGGGCAGACTATCTCCGAAAGGAGTTGACGGCATGACACCCAAGGAGTATGACGCGCTGGTGCGGCAGCTTTCCCCGCGCTCACCGCTCGGCAAGGACACGCTGCTGGCGTTTTTCATCGGCGGTGCGATCTGCGCGGCGGGGCAGGGGATCTTGAACGGCTGGCAATCGGCGGGGCTGACGGCGGAGGACGCGGCGACCGCGACCTCCGTGACGCTGGTGTTCCTCTCTGTGCTGGCCACGTCGCTGGGACTCTATCATCGGCTGGCGCGTTACGCGGGCGCGGGGACGCTCGTCCCCATCACGGGGTTCGCCAACGCCGTGGCCTCCCCGGCCATCGACTTTCGCGCGGAGGGGCTGATCACCGGGACGGCGGTGAAGATGTTCACCGTGGCCGGGCCGGTCATCGTGTTCGGGACGGCGGCCAGTGTCGTCTACGGTTTCATTCTTTGGCTGACGGAATAGAAAAGCGCCCGCCCCTGCGGTGCAGGGGCGGGCACGGTGCGATGCGATTTTGCGGGAATTACTCTGCCTTGGGAGCGGCGGCCTCGGCCTCCGCCTTGGCGGCAGCGGCCTTCTTCTCGGCAGCAGCCTTCTGCGCGGCCTTGAACTTCTCCTTCTCCTCGGGGGTCGGGATCGGCTCGATGGCGTTGCGCGGGCAAGCCTTGGCGCACATGGTGCAGTTCTTGCACTTGCTGTAGTCGATGACGGCCACGTTGTTGACGACGTGGATGGCGTCGAACTTACAGGTGCGCTCGCACATACCGCAGGCGATGCAGGACACCTCGCAGACCTTGGTGACGGCGGGGCCCTTGTCCTTGTTGGAGCAGTTGACGAACACCTTCTGCTTGTAGGGCACCTCGACGATCAGGTGGTGCGGGCAGGCGGCGCGGCAGGCGCCGCAGTTCGTGCATTTTTCCTTATCGACGACGGCCACACCGTTTTCGACATGGATGGCGTCGAACTTACAGGCTGCGACACAGGAGCCGAAGCCGAAGCAGCCGTAATGGCACGCCTTGGCGTCGCCGCCGCAGACCTTGGTGGCGGCGAGACAGTCCTTCACGCCGCGGTACTCGAAGCTGTCCTTGGCGTTGCAGCCGCCGTTGCACAGGACGTGGGCGACCATCTTCTCGCCGCTGGGGGCTTCCATGCCCATGATGGCAGCGATCTTGGCCGCACCCTCCGCGCCGGCGGGCGCGCAGGCGTTGATGGGAGCCTTGCCGGCCAGAATGGCCTCGGCGCAGCCGCCGCAGCCGGGATAGCCGCAGCCGCCGCAGTTGGCGCCGGCCAGGCACGCCTGAATCTCAGGCAGACGGGGATCGACCTGCACCTCGAAGACCTTCGCGGCCACGGCGAGGATCAGACCGAAGATGATAGCGAGTACGCCCAGCAGGACGACCGCGTAAATGATAGTTGTCATGTGCCTCTACCTCCTTACCAGACCTTCAGGCCGCTGAAGCCCATGAAGGCCAGCGCCATCAGGCCGGCTGTGACCAGCGCGATGGGGAAGCCGTCAAAGGCCTTGGGGTTTTCGCTGGAGACCTCGAGCTGCTCACGGACAGCCGCGAACAGGAAGATGGCCAGCAGGAAGCCCAAGCCGCCCGTGATGCCGTAGACCACGGACTCAATGAAGTTGTACTCGCTCTGCACGTTCAGCAGCACCACGCCCAGCACGGCGCAGTTGGTGGTGATGAGGGGCAGGTACACGCCCAGCGCGGTATACAGGGTGGGGATGTTCTTCTTGAGGAACATTTCCACGAACTGCACGAGGCCGGCGATGACGAGGATGAACGTCACGGTCTGCATGAACTCAAGATCGAGGTTGTTCAGCAGGGTGTTGACCGGGTAGCACAGCGCGGAGGCAAGCCCCATGACGAACGTCACGGCGGCGCCCATGCCGACGGCGGTGTCGATCTTCTTGGACACGCCGAGGAAGGGACAGCAGCCAAGGAACTGCGCGAAGATGAAGTTATTGGTCAGAATTGCGCCAAGAGAGATGGCGAGCAAAGAAGTGACAGACATAGCTTACTTGGCCTCCTTTTTCTTCTCGTTCCGAGCCAGCGCCCACTGCATGAGGGCGATGAGGCAGCCCAGCGTCAGGAAGCCGCCCACGGGCAGCGTCAGCACGCTGATGCCGTATTCCTCGGGGAAGATGACCACGCCGGGGGCGCTGCCCAGCTCGCCGCCGCCCAGCAGGCCGCCGCCGAACTTGCCGTAGCCGAGGAACTCACGGATGACGCACATGATGATCAGCACGATGGTGTAGCCGATGCCCTGGAAGATGCCGTCGAGTGCGGAGGCACCGATGCTGTTCTTGGAGGCAAACGCCTCGGCACGGCCAAGGATGATGCAGTTGACGACGATCAGGGGGATGAACACGCCGAGCGAGGAGGACAGTGCGGGCAGGAACGCCTTGATCAGCAGATCCACGCACGTCACGAAGCCCGCGATGACCACCACGAAGCAGGCGATACGCACCTCGTCGGGGATGATCTTACGCAGCATGGCGATGAAGATGTTGGAAAGGGTCAGGATGATCAGCACGCTGACGCCCATGCCGAGGCCGTTGAAGAACGACGTGGTGATGGCCATCGTGGAGCACATACCCAGAAGCTGCACCAGCACGGGGTTTTGGGTGATCAGACCCTCTTTGAATTGCTTACCTACATTCATAATTCATGCTCCTCCTTTCTTAGCCCATCACTTCGGCAACCGCAAGCGCGGCATTCACGCCCATGTTGATGCCCTTGGTGGAAACGGTCGCGCCGGAGATAGGCGTGATGTTCTTGCCGACCACCAGCGAGCCTGCGCCCGTCTTGCCGATGAACTGGTCGAGGACGGGTTCACCGTTGGCGTTCGGCTCGTTGCCGACGACCTTCGTGCCGATGCCGGATGTCTCGGAGTGGCTGGTCACGGAGATACCCGTGACGGCCTTGTCGGCGTCCACACCGACCATCATGGTGATCGTACCCTGAGAGCCGGAGGCGGAGACCTTCATGACGTAGCCCGCGTCCACACCGCCGTTGGTGACGGGGTAGATTTCAATGAGCTTGCCGCTCTGAGAGGCGGCTGCGTCGGACATCTCAGCGGTGATTTCGAGCTTGTCGCCAAACTCGCTGCCCTCGGGAGCGACGGCGCTCATGGCGAGGCGCGTCGTCTCTGCGTCCAGCGCGGCGATCTTGTCGGCGGTAACATTGTTGACCAGACCCAGCAGGGCGGCCACGACCAGAGAAATGACGGTCAGAGTTCCGGCGACCTTGAGAATAAACTTACCGGAGATCTTCATTATTTCGCCGCCTCCTTCTTTTCTTTCTTCGCAGCACCGTAGATGGTGGGACGGATGTACTTATCCAGCAGCCACGTGGTGCAGTTCATGATCAGGATGGAATAGCAAACGCCCTCGGGATAAGAGCCGAAACGGCGGATGAAGCAGGTCAGGAGGCCGCAGCCGATACCGAAGATGAGCTGGCCGGGCTTGGTGACGGGGGAGGTGGCATAGTCGGTGGCCATGAAGATGGCACCGAGCATGAGGCCGCCGCCGAAGACGTTGTAGAGCATATACTGCACCGCGCTGATGTCGGCGGGTGCGGCAATGAGGGTCAGGATGGCCACCGTGCCGATGTAGGCGACGGGGATCTGCCAGGAGATGACCTTGCGGATGAGCAGGTACAGTCCGCCCACGAGCAGGCACAGCGCGGAGACCTCGCCCAAAGAGCCGCCGACCTTGCCGATGAACATATCAGCAATGGTGTAGTTGCTCGTGAGGGTGGTGAACGCCTCCGCCGTACCCTCTTTCATGATCGCCATCGGGGTCGCCGCAGAGGTGACGTCGGGGCGGATGTTGGGAATCGACCAGGTGGTCATCAGCGTGGCGTAGCTGGCCAGCAGGAACGCACGGCCCGCCAGCGCGGGGTTGAGGAAGTTGCAGCCGATGCCGCCGTAGAGCTGCTTGACCACCACGATGGAGAAGAACGCGCCGATGATGATGATCCAGCAGGGCAGCTCGGGGGGACACACGAAGCTCAGGAGAAGACCCGTGACGACGGCGGAAAGGTCGCCGACCATGCAGGACTTGTGCATGAGCTTGCGGTACGCCCACTCAAAGAACACGCAGGAGACGACGGATACGGCGGTCAGCAGCAGGGCCTGAAGGCCGAAGCAGTAGACGCTCCACGCCAGCGCGGGCAGCAGCGCGATGATCACGTCCAGCATGATGGAGCGGGTATCCTCGTTCGAGCGGATATGAGGGGAGGAGGACGCGATCAGCTTCAGATTTTTGTAATCAGTCATGGTTTACGCCTCCTTTTTTTCAGCGGCGGCCTTTGCCTCGGCCTCCGCCTTGGCCTTGGCGGCCATTCTTGCGTTGTTGACCTCCTGCTTGCCCAGACGGAATGCATGGGTCAGCGGCAGGCGGGCGGGACAGGTGTACGTGCAGGCGCCGCACTCGATGCAGTCCATACCGTGCAGCACGTTCTGCCATGTATCCACGTCGCCCTTCATCAGATACTTATACATGAAGACGGGCTCGAGGCGGATGGGACAGACGCCTACGCACTTGCCGCAGCGGATGCACTGGGGATCCTCGACGTACTGCTCCTCCTTGTCGGCAAAGGCCAGCATGGCGCCGGTGCCCTTGCCGACGGAGACATCCACGTCGTACTGGGCAAGACCCATCATCGGGCCGCCCATGATGAGCTTGTAGGTCTCGTCCTTGAGGCCGCCGCAGGCGTCGAAGAGCTTGCAGATGGGTGTGCCGATGGGACACTCGAGGTTCTTCGGCTCGATGACGCCAGAGCCGGAGACGGTGACGATCTTGCTGACGACGGGCATACCGTCATAGACGGCGCGGTAGATGGCGCAGGTCGTGTTCAGGTTGAAGATGCAGCAGCCCGCGTCGGCGGGGAGCTTGCCGCTGGGGACCTGACGGCCGGAGACGGCCTGAACGAGCTGCTTTTCTGCGCCCTGCGGGTAGCGGGTGTGCAGCACCTCGACGACCACGGGCGCGTTCAGCTCGGCGATGGTCTTGTTCAGGACATCGGCGGCGTTCTGCTTGTTGGCCTCGATGCCGATGTAGACCTTGTCCACGCCGAAGCACTTGGCCAGCAGTGTCGCGCCCTTGATGACCTGCTCGGGACGCTCAAGGCAGGTGCGGTGGTCGCCTGTGATGTACGGCTCGCACTCCGCCGCGTTGATGATGACGTAGTCCACCTTGCCAAGTCCGGAAGAGATCTTGACGTGGGTGGGGAACGTCGCGCCGCCCTGACCGACGATGCCTGCGTTTTTGACGATCTCCACGAGCTGCTCGGGTGTCAGGCTGTCGGGGTCGGAGGCGGGCTTGACTTCCTCGGATACCGTATCCTGAAAGTCGTTTTCGATGACCACGGACATCATCTTGCCGCCCATGGAGTAGGGCCGCGGCTCAACGGCCTTCACCGTGCCGGAGATGCTGGCGTGGATGGGGGCGGACACAAATCCGCCGGGTTCGCCGATCCTCTGTCCAATTTTTACCTTGTCGCCCACCGCGACGATGGGTTTGCAAGGCGCACCGATGTGCATAGACATGGGAATGACCACCTCAGCCGGGGCTGCCAGCTTTTCGATGGCCTTTTCATTGGTCGCGGCTTTCATGTCGTTGGGATGAACGCCGCCAAAGAATGCTTGTGCCATTGTCTTCACCTCATCTTACTACCGGGTGGCGCTGTGCCACCGCATACTGCCTTAAATATTACAACAAAACTTCGCTTTTGTCCAGCCCTGATATGGAATTATCTTTTCTTTTTTCTCAATTTTCTCTTGCTTTTTTGTTGTTTTTGGCGCATACTTAACTGTACAATTTCCGATATCTGTCCATTTCCTCCGATTTTTGCGCCAAATGCGCAGTGACACTTGTATTTCCGAGCGTTGTATGGTAGACTAATGCCGCCCTCGGCGAAGGAGGACAGATCATAGGTAAAAAAAGAAAGGAATGATCGTATAATGATAGATCGCAAGCAACTAAAGTTGGAGGCCAAGGGGCTGATGCGCACGGGCAAGGTGTCCGCGTATCAGTTTGCGCTGGTCTATTTGCTGCTGTCGCTGCTGCTGAGGGCAATCAGCAGCTACGTGACAACGGGCGGCACGCAGGCACTGTTGACGCAGTTTGTGAAGTCAGGCTTTGATCTGAGCGTCCTCTTGCTGCAATCGACATCCCCCTCGGCACTGGCGGTGTTCGTGGCGCTGGTGGCCTCCCTGACGGGGCTGGTGCTGGATGTCGGCATGGTGCTGTATACGCTCGGCATTCGCCGCGGCGAGACGATGCCGCTCAAGTCGCTCTTTGACGGCTTCTCGTTTGCGGGGAAGATCATTCTGCTCAACGTGGTGCGGGATATTTTCATCTTCCTGTGGTCGCTGCTGTTCGTCGTGCCGGGCATCATCGCCGCGTACCGCTACCGCTTTGCCATCATCAACCTGTGCGAGAACCCGGAGATCGGCATTATGGAGGCCATCAACATGAGCAAGGCGCAGACCAAGGGCTACAAATGGAAGCTCTTCGTGCTGGATCTGAGCTTCCTCGGCTGGTATATCCTCAGCTCGCTGACGGCGGGGCTGCTGCTCATTTGGCTGACGCCGTATGTGATGCAGACCGAGATCGGCTACTTCCAGCAGATCAAGAACGCCAAGAGCGCGGGGTATCTCCCGGAGCAGCCGGAGGACGACGGCACGTTCCATCCCCATGACCCGTTCAGCGGCACGGAGATGTGAGCAGAGCATCATCTAAAATAATAAAGTAATTGAAGCGGGCGGGGTATCCCCGCCCGCTCATTATTTTTTGCTTTTGACTCCGCTTCCCTTTACATCAATGATCATTGTCGGGCTTTGGGGAGACTCCAGCGGAAGGTGGCGGCGCAGATACGGAGAGCGGTCGTTACGGCGCAGCTTATGAGCATGGCGGCACTTTGCCCGAACGGCCAAAGGAGCATACACGCCGCCGCGCCGGCGAGCGAGGCCAGCGCGTAGATGTGCTTGGTGAAGATATACGGCCGCTCCATGCAGCAGACGTCGCGCAGGACGCCGCCGCCGACGCCCGTAAGGACGCCGACGAAGAGGGCCAGGAAGACGCTTTCCTCGTACCCGGCCTGAAGTGCCACGGCCACGCCGTGTGCGGTGAAAATGCCGAGGCCGATGGAGTCGGCGACGAGCAGCACGGCCTCGCGCCACGGGTGCGGGCGGGTGGTGTGCGTATGCTGCCAGACGATGAAGACGAGGACGGAGACGGCGATACCCATGAGGGCTTGCAGCGGGTCGCGCAGGGCGGCGGGCGGTGTCAGTCCCAGCAGGACATCGCGCAGGATACCGCCGCCGACGGCGGTGGTCATGCCCATGATGGCCACGCCGAAGAGATCCATCCCCTTGTGTGCGCCGAGCGCCGCACCGGAGACGGCGAACGCCACGACGCCGATGAGCTCAAAGTATAGCTGGAAATCCATGAGTTGTCCTCCCCTCGCCCGTCTCGCGGGCAACGAACATGATAGCAGAAAAAGTGTGGGTTGTAAAGTGGCGCGGCGGGGCGGGAAAATCCGAAAAATGCGGAAAAAGCGCTTGACAGCAGGGCGGGTTTTGGCATAACATTATGCTGATACTCACGGGGATGATACGGCGGGCGGACAGAGTCGTCCGCCCCTACGAACGGTTTACCGGGAGTGCAATGTGCGGGGCGTCGGGGGACGCCGCCCCCTGCGAAAATACCGATGCTTTATTTTGAGTTGTTCCGGAGAGGAGGGAACGGGTATGATCGACTATCAGGAGGATCTCGAGCAGTACAAAAGGGAGATCGAGGAGCTGGCGGAGCAGAAGCGGTACGCCGAGCTGCGCGACCTGTTCCTGCCGATGGAGCCGGCGGATATTGCGCTGCTGCTGGAGGAGGGGCGTCAGGAGCTGATGCCGCTTCTGTACCGTCTGCTGCCCAAGGAGACGGCGGCGGAGGTGTTCGTGGAGCTTGAGCCGGAGAGTCAGGAGCTGCTCATCAACGGCTTTTCCAACACGGAGCTGACCGAGGTGCTGGACGAGCTGTACCTCGACGATGCCGTGGACATCGTGGAGGAGATGCCCGCCAGCGTGGTCATCCGAATTTTGGACAAGGCCACACCGGAAATGCGAAAATCCATCAACGAGATCCTGAAATACCCCGAGGACAGCGCGGGGTCGATCATGAACATGGAGTTTTTGTCGCTGAAGAAGGACATGACCGTGGAGGACGCCTTTAAGCGCATCCGCCGTATCGGCGGCGAGCTGGAGACGATCAACATTCTGTACGTCACCGACCCGACGCGGCATTTGCTGGGTGTGCTGTCCGTCCGCGATTTGCTGCTGGCCAACGAGGACGACCTCATTGAAGACATCATGGACCCCAACGTCGTGTGGGCAAAGACCACGGACGACAAGGAGGATGTGGCGCAGGCGCTGAGCAAGTACGACTTTCTGGCCATCCCCGTCGTAGACCTTGAAAAGCGGCTCGTGGGCATCGTCACGGTCGATGACGCGATGGACGTCATTGAGGAGGCGACGACGGAGGACTTCGAGCGCATGGCGGCTATGCTGCCGTCGGACAAGCCGTACCTCCGCACCGGGGTGCTGGCGACGTGGAAGGCGCGTCTGCCGTGGCTGATGGTGCTGATGCTCTCGGCCACCTTTACCGGGATGATCCTCAACCACTACGAAAGCGCGCTGGCAGCCTGCCTCGTGCTGAACTCTTATATTCCCATGCTCTCCGGCACGGGCGGCAACTCCGGCACGCAGGCCAGCACGGCGGTCATCCGCGCTCTGAGCTTGGACGAGATCGACTTCTCGGATGTGCTGAAGGTGCTGTGGAAGGAGCTGCGCGTGTCACTGCTGTGCGGCGTGTGCCTCGCCGGGGCCAACTTCGTGAAGATGCTGCTCGTGGATCGCTGGCTCTTAGGAAACGACGCCGTCACGCCGATGGTGTGTCTCGTGGTGTGCCTGACGATTTTGTTCGTCGTGATCTTCGCCAAGTGCGTCGGCTGCTCACTGCCGATACTGGCGGAGAAGTTCGGTCTCGACCCGGCGGTCATGGCCAGCCCGTTCATCTCGACCATCGTGGACGCGACCAGCCTGCTCATCTACTTCACGTTCGCCTCGTCGCTGCTGGGGATATGAAAATTTTGAATATATACGTTGCATAGACACTCACGGGGCGGGCAAGAATAAAGTCAGGCCGATGGCCTGACTTCTATTTTTTCGGGAGGACTTGCTATGAACAGAGCCTGCACCAACGACGGGTGTGCCTGCACGCCCAATGCTTCCATCAAATGCAGCGTCACGAGCTGCACCCACCACTGTCAGGACGTGGACAACTGCGGCCTGACCTCCATTCAGGTCGGCACGCACGAGCGGCACCCCTCGATGGACCAGTGTACCGACTGCCAGAGCTTCCAGAAGCGTCAGTGAGCGTGTGCGCCCTCGGGCGCACGTACATAGGGAGGTGGGCGCATGAAGAAAAGGACGCGCTGCGCCGTCTCCGGCGCGCTGGCCGGGGCGGTGAACGGACTGTTCGGCGGTGGCGGCGGGATGGTGCTTGTGCCGCTGCTGCGGCGGTGGTGCGGCATGGAGGAGCGGCGCGCGTTCGCCACCTGCGTGGCGGTGATATTGCCGCTGTGTGTGGTGTCGGCGGCGGTGTACGTCCTGCGGCGCGGCGCGGAGCTGCTGACGAGCGCACCGTACCTGCTGGGCGGACTGGTGGGCGGCTTCATCGGCGGGCGCGTCTTCCCGAAGCTGCGTGTCCGCTGGCTGAGGTATCTCTTTGCCGCCTTCCTGACCTACGGCGGCGTGCGGTATCTGCTGTGACGGCGTGGGTCATCCCGCTGCTCGTGGGGTGCGGCACGGGGATCCTGTCGAGCTGGGGCGTGGGCGGCGGGACGCTGCTGCTTCTCATCATGACGCTGCTGCTGGGCGTTCCGCCCGGGGACGCAATGGCGGTGAACCTGCTCTATTTCCTGCCTACGGCGGGGATGGGACTGGTGCAGCACCGAAAAAACGGGCTGTTGGACGGGGAAGTCCTGCGCGCCGCCGTCCCCTGCGGCGTGCTGGCGGCGGTGGCGGCGGCGTGGCTCTCGACGGCGATAGACGCGGAGGCGCTGCGCCGTCCGTTCGGGGTCTATCTGCTCCTTGCGGCTGCTGGGACGGTGCGGCGCGGGTGAGAATTGATTATCCGAACAGGCGGCGGCAGAGGCCGTGGGTGAACGGCCCGGCGGCGAACATATTCCAGAAAAAGGCCATCGGGATGTTCTTCATCACCGTGCCGAGCCATTTGACGGGCAGCTCAAGGAGCGGTGTGCCGCCCATGATGACGGTGAAGAAGAGCGTGGCGAGCAGGCTCATGGACGGACACATGACGAGGACCGTGCAGCCCTGCCGCACGAGGCGGCAGAAAAAGGGGCTGTCCCGCGATGGGTCGCAAAGGCGGGCGGCCAGCTTCCCGCCCAGTCGGTTGCCCCACAGCTCCGAGACGGCGAGAGCGACGAACCCCATGAACAGCGTTTCCCGCAGCGCCGCGCCCACGACGGCGTAGGTCAGGTTGGTGAAGCCGCCGGGCTGCAACGGTACGCCCTGCTGAATGGCGCTGTTGTAGATCTCCATCCCGAGCGCCATCATGTAGGACATGACGACCCCGAAGATAAGTCCCTGTGTTTTGTTCTTTGGCATGGTGGTATTCCTCCGTAAAAAAATAAAAGCGCACCGCCCGAGGGCGATACGCTTTGCAGACACTCCGTGCGCTACACGTCCTTATTTTTCTACCACACCGAAGGAGAAATGTCAAGGGGTTGGGGACAGAATGCATGGATTATGTAAACCAGGGCGCAGAGGACAATGCCTGCTGCGGCGGGACGTCCCACCGCAGCTGCCCCTCTCGCCGCACAACATCTCCGTGACCCGTTCCGTCTATGTTGTTATAGCTGCGCCAGTGTTTGGCCGATTGGGCCGTCCACCGTCACCGCGGCGCGGAGCGGCGCACCGGTGCTGCCCTTGTTGACGACCGCCAGCTTGCTGCCCCGGTAATACTGCACCAGTCCCGCCGCCGGGTAGACCACCAGCGACGTGCCGCCGATGAGCAGCACATCCGCCTTGCGGATGTAGTCGATGGCCCTCGCCATCACCTCCTCGTTCAGCGACTCCTCGTACAGCACCACATCCGGCTTCACCACACCGCCGCACGCGCAGTGCGGCACGCCCGTGGTGTGCAGGATAAAATCAAGGCCGTACAGCCTTCCGCAGCGCGTGCAGTAGTTTCGCAGGACGCTGCCGTGCAGCTCCAGCACCTCACGGCTGCCCGCCTTTTGGTGCAGACCGTCGATGTTCTGCGTGATGACGGCCTTGAGCCGCCCCTCCCGCTCCCACTGCGCCAGCTTGTAGTGCGCGGCGTTGGGCCGGGCGTCCGGGGCGAGCATCTTCGCGCGGTAGAATTGGTAAAATTCCTCAGTGTGCCGCTCATAAAACGTGTGGCTGAGCATCGTCTCCGGCGGGTATTGGAACGTCTGATGGTACAGGCCGTCCACACTGCGGAAGTCCGGAATGCCGGACTCGGTGGACACGCCTGCGCCGCCGAAAAACACGATGTTGCCGCTGCCGTCGATGAGTTTCTTCAGTTTGCGGATGTTTTCGTCCATATCGTTCCCTCCATTCTCATCATACATAAAGGAGTACCTATGAATATTCAAATCTTCGGGATGTCCAAGTCGTTCGACACCAAAAAAGCGGAGCGCTGGTTCAAGGAGCGGCGCATCAAGTACCAGTACATCGACCTTGTGAGCAAGGGCGTCTCCCCCGGCGAGTACCGCGCCATCAAGGCCGCCGTGGGCGGCTTCGACGCGCTGGTGAACAAGCGCTGCCGCGCCTACGAGGAGCTCTACATGGCCTACATCACGCCGCAGGCGGCGGAGGAAAAGCTGCTGGCGTACCCGGAGCTTTTCAACGCGCCCATCGTCCGCAACGGCAAGCAGGCCACCGTGGGCTATCACCCCGAAATATGGCAGACGTGGGCGTGACGCTTACTCCGTGTAGCTATGCTCCACCGTCACGACGGCGTAATAGTCCCCGTCCAGCTCGGCGACCTTCTCGCGGATGCGCCGTCCCGCCTCCGTGGGCGTGATGGCCGCGTCCAGCGGCAGCACCGCGTCGAAGATGAGGTTGGTGTGCGTCGTGCCGTGTACCACGCGCAGGTCGTGGACGGTCATGCGCGGCTCGACCGTCTTCACCAGCTCCGAGAGCTGATGGCGCAGCGCTGCCACCGTCTCATCGTCGGTGGCGATGGGGTCCATGTGGATGACCGCCTGAATGTGCAGCTTCTCGTGCAGCTCGCGCTCGATGTTGTCGATGACGTCATGCAGCTCCAAAATGTCGCCGCTGGCCGGCACCTCCGCGTGGAGCGAGATCATCTGCCGCCCCGGGCCGTAGTCATGCACCACCAGATCGTGCAGCCCGACCACCGCGTCGTGCGCGGAGACGATGTCGCGTATGCGGTGTACCAGCTCCGGGTCGGGCGCCTGCCCGAGCAGGGGCGAGAGCGTGTCCTTGGCGGCCTTGTAGGCGGAAAACAGGATGAACAGTGCCACCACCATGCCCACGTAGCCGTCCACCGCCAGCCCCGTCCACTTGCCGATGAGCATGGCCAGCAGCACGGCGGAGGTGGCCAGTGCGTCGGAGAGGCTGTCCGCGGCCGTGGCCTCCATCGCAGAGGAATGGATCTTCCTGCCGATACGGCGGTTATAGCACCACATATAGAGCTTCACCGCCACGGACACGGCCAAAATGGCCAGCGCCAGCGCGGAGAATGTGACCTCCTCCGGGTGGAGGATCTTCTCAAAGGACGACTTCGCCAGCTCCACGCCCATGAGCAGTATCAGCCCCGCCACGATGAGGCCGGAGATATACTCGATGCGCCCGTGGCCGAACGGATGTCCCGTGTCGGGCTTCCTGCCCGCAAGGCGGAAGCCCAGCAGTGTCACCGCCGACGAGCCGGCGTCGGAGAGGTTGTTGAAGGCGTCTGCCGTCACGGCGATTGAGCCGGAGAGCCGCCCGGCGAAGAATTTCCCGATAAAGAGCAGGAGGTTCAGCCCGATGCCCACAGCGCCGCAGAGTGTGCCGTAGGCGCGGCGCAGCGCGTCGTCCTCCGCGTCCCCGGCGCGCGGGATAAACCATTTTGCCAGCAGCTCGATCATAGCGTTTCTTTCCTTTCACGCGGCTCGCAGAGCCGTTTTTTGTTGCCGCATAGCACAGAGGGATCATATACAGCAGCACGGCGAAGCACAAGGAAAATCCCACCATCACGCCATTTTACTTTCCCTTGATGGTCAGCTTCATCCGGCAGCAGAGGTCGTCGAGGTCACTGTCGGTGGCGGCGGGCAGACGCAGCCGTCCGCCGCAGTCGGCGCAGATGAGATCCACCGCGCCGCGCCGCACCTGCACGCGATACCGCTTGCTGCCGCAGGTACACGCGATGCCGCCGCGTGCGGCAATGTCCTTCAGCTCGGAGAGCATCTCGTACATGATGACATGGTCGGTAAACGGCGCATCCTCCGCGCCCTTGTCCTTCTCCACGCGCAGCGCGAGGTTTTCCATCGCCCGCTGCACCTCCTGCGCCTGTCCCACGTAGCAGCAAAGGTCCTGCTTTACCGGGCAGGAAAGGCCGATCCCCCGGCCGTGCAGCAGCACATCCGCACTGCACTCCGCCTGATGGCGGCCGCCGCACACGCCGCACGGTACCCACAGGCGGAACTTCGTCCCGTCCGTCTGTACCTCCAACGCCTCCTTGCCGCACGCGCACTCCATGCGCGCTGCCGCCGCGGAGAGCGCGAACACGCTCCGCGTGTGAAAATTCGCCTTGCCGCACTGCGGGCAGATATATCCAAAGCTGCGTGTCTCGTCCATAGCCGCTTCGCTCCTTACGTCGATTGTTTCCGGTTATTGTACCACACACGCGCTGCCTTTTCCAGCAAAAGTGTGAAAAAGGCGCGAAAAAATCGGAGGAAAAGTCAGCCTTGTAAATTTTCAATGCATGGTCTATAATATAGTGCAGCGTGAAATTACACAGGAAAAGGTGAGCATATGGAACATACGAAAATCGCGGCGATCTTCGCCGATCAGGACACTCTCGGCGGTCAGGAGGTCACGGTCTGCGGCTGGGCGCGCACCATCCGCGACATGAAGACCTTCGGCTTCATTGAGCTCAACGACGGCTCGTGCTTCAAAAATTTGCAGGTGGTCATGTCCGCTGAGGAGCTTAGCAACTATAAGGACATCGCCGCGCAGAACGTGGGCGCGGCGCTCATCGTGCGCGGTACGCTCGTGCTGACGCCGAACGCCAAGCAGCCCTTGGAGGTCAAGGCACACACCATCGAGGTCGAGGGCAGGTCCACGCCCGACTATCCCCTGCAAAAAAAGCGGCACAGCGTGGAATTCCTGCGCACCATCCAGCACCTGCGCCCGCGCACCAACCTCTTCTCCGCCACGTTCCGCGTCCGCTCCGCGGCGGCCTACGCCGTGCATGAGTTCTTCCAGAGCCGAGGCTTCGTCTACGTGCAGACGCCCATCATCACCGGCTCGGACTGCGAGGGCGCGGGCGAGATGTTTCAGGTCACGACGCTCGATCTGAACAACGTCCCCAAGACCGAGGACGGGCAGATCGACTATACGCAGGACTTCTTCGGCAAGAAGACGAGCCTCACCGTCTCCGGCCAGCTCAACGCGGAGAACTTCGCCATGGCGTTCGGCGACGTCTACACGTTCGGCCCGACGTTCCGCGCCGAAAATTCCAACACCCAGCGTCACGCCGCCGAGTTCTGGATGATCGAGCCGGAGATGGCGTTCTGCGACTTGGCGGGTGACATGGACGTGGCCGAGGCCATGATCAAGCACATCATCCGCCGCGTGCTGGAGCGCTGCCCCGACGAGATCGACTTCTTCAACAGCTTCGTGGACAAGGGGCTGCGCGAGCGCCTCGAACACGTGATGACGAGCGACTTCGGCCGCGTCAGCTACACCGACGCGGTGGAAATTCTCAAGAAAAACAACGACAAGTTTGACTACAAGGTGGACTGGGGTACCGACTTGCAGACCGAGCATGAGCGTTACCTCACCGAGCAGGTCTACAAAAAGCCCGTCTTCGTCACCGACTACCCCAAGGAGATCAAGGCGTTCTATATGCGCCTGAACGACGACGGCAAGACCGTTGCCGCGGCGGACTGCCTCGTCCCCGGTATCGGCGAGATCATCGGCGGCAGCCAGCGCGAGGAGCGGCTGGAGCTGCTGGAGCGCCGCATTCGGGAGCTGGGCATGAACCCGGCGGACTACTGGTGGTACTGCGACCTGCGCCGCTACGGGAGCTGCCGCCACGCGGGCTTCGGCCTCGGCTTTGAGCGCATGGTGATGTACCTCACCGGCGTGAGCAACATCCGCGACGTGGAGCTGCACCCCCGCACCGTCGGCAACGCGGAGTTTTGATCAGATAAAACTCAGGAGCTGCCCGCAGCTCCTGAGTTTTCATCCCCGCCCGTAAAGTCTTGTGGCTTTACTTTTCGGCGTTCGGTGTGTATAATAAAGGAAAAACTTCCCTCGGAGGACCGTATGAAACGGATATATCGCCTTTTGGCCTTGCTTTTGGCTCTGTGCCTCGCCGCCGCGCTGCTGACCGCCTGCGGCGAAGACCCCAACGACGAGGAAAAGCTCTCGGTCGTCATGACCGGGGATTTCCGCACGATGGACCCCGCCCTCGCCACGACGGCGGTCGAGCGTACCGTCGTGCTGCACGTATTTGACAACCTCCTGCGCTGGGACGGCGAGGAGGCCGTCTCCGCTGCGGCGCAGTCGTGGCAGGAGACGACGAACGAGGACGGCACGCAGACGTACACCTTCCACCTGCGCACGGATGCGGTGTGGTCGGACGGCAGTGCGGTGACGGCGGGCGATTTCGTGTATAGCTGGCAGCGGCTCGTCGCGGCGGACACCGCCAGCCCCCATGCGGACATTCTGACGATGGTTGCCGGGTACGACGACGCGCACGCCGGCGACGGCACGGCCCTGCAGGTCGCCGCCGAGGACACGCACACATTCACGGTGACGCTCAGTGCGCCGTGCAGCTATTTCTTGGAGCGCGTCTGCACCGCCTCGGCTACGATGCCCGTTAAGCAGTCGGCGGTGGAGCGCGGCGAGGATTGGGCGACGAACCGCAATACGTTCGTCGGCAACGGCCCGTTCCGCCGGGGCGGCGACTGGAGCGACAGCAGCCGCCTGACGCTGCAAAAGCAGACCGAACACAGCGCCGCCGCGCGTATCTCCCTCGACCGCGTGGAGCTTGTGCTGCAAACGCAGGAGCAGGCGCTTTCCAACGCCGGGCGCGTGGACGTCGTGGTGGGCGCAGCGAACGAAGTCACGTCCTACGGCGGCGACCCGACCGTGGGACTGCTGCTTATCAACCGTATGGCCACGAGCCTGGAGCGCGACGGTCTGCGCCGCGCGCTGAGTTTGTGCATCGACCGCGCCGCACTGGCGGAGACACTGGGCGACGGCTATGTGGCCGCCGAGGGGCTGATCCCGGAGGGCATCCGCACCGCCGAGGGGCAGGACTTCCGCACCGTCAACGGGGCGCTGCTCGACAACGACCCGGAGGCGTACAACGACCGCTGCACGCAGGCCATTACGGAGCTGCGGCAGGCCGGGTATACCAGCTCCGCCGCGCTTGAGCAGCTCGGCACGGTGACGCTGCTGTACGACAGCGGCAGCACGCAGGCCGCGCTGGCGCAGCAGCTCCGGAAGACGTGGATGGACACGCTCGGCGTGCAGGTCACGCTTCAGGGCGAGGAAAACGAAGCATACCGCCGCCTTCTGATGAGCGGCGAATACACGCTGGCGTTGACGGAGATGACCTCCGCCCTGAACGATGCCGCCGCCTACCTCGACCCGTGGCGCAGCGGCGACAGCCGCAACTACGCGCTGCTGAACCTGAACGCCTATGATATTCTCATGCGCGTGGCGGCGGCCAGCAGCTCCAGCGAGGCGCGGGACGCCTATCTCAAGGACGCGGAGCAGCTTTTGCTCGACAGCGGGAACGTCATCCCGCTCTACGGCCGCACACAGCCCTGCCAGCTCCGCGAGGGTGTGGTCGGCGCGGTGAGTGACGGCCTCGGCGCGTGGTACTTCGGCGGTGTAAGGCGGGTGGACGCATGAAGATTGTCTATTTCGGGAGCGATGTGTTTCTCTCCTGCTTTGAATATTTTACGCACTCGCACGAGGTCTTAGCCCTCTACACCTACCATAACGACGAGGATTACTTCACGGAGTACGCCATCGTGCAGCAGGCACAGGCGCTGCACATCCCCGTTCACTACGAGCGCATTACGCCGGAGGAGATCACCCGCCTTTTCACCGAGGAGGGCTGTGAGCTGCTTTTTATTGCGGAATATGACCGAATCGTGGCGCTTCCGGACGATTTGCCCGCCTTTCGCGGCATCAACACCCACAGCTCACTGCTGCCGCAGGGGCGCAGCTACTACCCTGTCGAGGCGGCGATGGAGCGTAATTTGACGCATTCGGGCGTGACGATGCACAAGCTCTCGCCGCACCTCGACCAAGGGGATATTCTCGCGCAGCGCACGGTGGAGATCACACCGGAGACGGACAGCGTGGACGTCTACCTCCGCTGCGCCGCCCACGCCCGCGAGATGATCGAGGAGATCGTCGGCGATCTGGAGGGCTGCTGGCAGCGCGCCGCCGTGCAGCGCGAGAAGCTGCCCTACTGGAAACGCCCCGCCGACGCGCTCTTGACGCTGACGCACGAGATGACGTGTGCGGAGGCGCTCGCCGTCTTCCGCCGCTTCAACAGCATGACGGAGGTGGCGGCGGATGGGGCGCGGTACTACGTCTCCGGCCTGACTGCCGGGACAGCCCCGCTGGACGCGCCGCTGCGCCGCCTCTCGCCGACGCTGCTGCTCTACCGTGTACGTGACGGCCACCTGCGGCTGCACATCCGATCGAAGGAGGGATAAGGACTATGGACAAGGCTCATCACAAGCGGCACTTGCAGGCAAAGCTCCTGCTCGGCCTCGTCGTCATGGCGGCGGTGCTGCTGGCGGCACTCGCCCCCTCCATCGCCCAGCTCTACCGGGCGCGGATGGAGGAATACTACTCCAAGCTGGCCTTTTCACAGGCGTCCATCGCCGCGGACTTCATCGACGGCGACCGCGTGGAGCAGTACTACCTCACCGGGGAAAAGGACGAGTACTACGAGGCTGTCCGCGCCTACCTGCGCACCATCAAGGATCAGATGGACTTGAAATATTTCTACGTGGTCGTCCCGGAGGACGAGGTCATGTACTACATCTGGGACGTAGGTGCAGACGGTGACGAGGGCGTCTGCGACCTCGGCGACACCGACGCCTACTACGGCGGCGGCGACGAGCTGATGCACAAAGCCTTTGCCGCCGATGCCGAGCAGACCATCCTCATCACGGACAACGACGAGTACGGCTACCTCGCCTCCGCCTACGTCGCCATTCTCGACAGCAGCGGCACACCCGTGGCACTGGCCAGCGTGGACATCTCCATGGACATGATCAACGAGCAGATTGAGGTCTTCCTCGTCACCACGCTGTGCATCACGCTTGCGGTGCTGGCTGTGTCTATCTTTGCCTATTACTTCTACATCCGGAAAATTCTCATCCGCCCCTTGGGCGAGCTGCACCGCGCGGCTATCGGCCTCGTGGAGAGCAAGATGGAGCATTTGGAGACGTTCCGCGTTGAGGTACATACCGACGACGAGGTGCAGGAGCTGGCCGATTCGTTCCGGTACATGGTCGGCGAGCTGAACGAGTACATCCACGACCTCAGATGCATTACGGCGGAGAAGGAGCGTATCGGCGCGGAGCTGGACGTGGCGCGCCACATTCAGGCATCCATGCTGCCGTGTATCTTCCCGGCGTTCCCGGAGCGGCATGAATTTGACATTTACGCCTCCATGACCCCGGCCAAGGAGGTCGGCGGCGATTTCTACGATTTCTTCCTCGTGGACGATGACCATCTGGCGCTCGTCATGGCGGACGTGTCCGGCAAGGGTGTCCCCGCCGCGCTGTTCATGATGATTTCGAAGACGCTCATCAAATCGGCGGCGCAGAGCGGTCTTTCGCCCAAGGCGGTGCTGGAAAAGGTGAATAACCAGCTCTGCGAGAACAACGATGCGGAGATGTTCGTCACCGTGTGGCTGGGCATTTTGGAAATCTCGACCGGGAAGCTCAAGTGCGCCAACGCAGGTCACGAATACCCCGCCACCATGCACCGAGGCGGCGAATTTGAGCTGCTGAAGGATAGGCACGGCTTCGTGCTGGCGGGGATGGAGAACTCCCGCTACCGCGAGTACGAGCTGACGCTGCAAGCGGGCGACCGCCTGTTTGTCTACACCGACGGCGTGCCGGAGGCCACGGACAAAAACCACGTTCTCTACGGCACGGACCGAATGCTCGAAGCCCTCAATGAAGGAAAAACACTGCCCTGCCGGCAGCTCCTTGAGCTTGTCCACCGCCGCGTGGATGAATTCGTGGGCGAGGCCGACCAGTTCGACGACATCACCATGCTGTGTATCGAGATACGCGACACGGCCACGGAGATGAAAAAGCTCAGTCTTGTCCCCTCGCCGGAGGCCGTTCCCACGGCACTGGCGTTCTTTGAAGCGCAGCTCGCTGCGGCAGACGTCTCGCCAAAGCTCTCCGCGCAGATATCCGTCGCGGTGGACGAGGTCTTTTCCAACATCGCCCGGTATAGCGGCGCGACGCTGGCTACGCTCGGCTGCCAATTCACGGACAACGAGATCACCCTGCGCTTTTCCGACAACGGGCGGCCCTACGACCCCACCGAAACACCTGACCCCGACACGACGCTCTCCGCCGAGGAGCGGGAGCCGGGCGGCCTAGGGATCTTCATAGTGAAAAAGTCGATGGACGAAATGCACTACGAATACACGGACGGACTGAACATTCTGACATTGAAGAAGAGAAGGTGAACGCATGAACGAAAAGCTTTTCCGCAGCGCAAGCATTGACCGCGTCAACTCCCCGGAGCAGCTCAACGAATACATCCGCGTCTCCAACCCCGGCGTATGGCTCGTGCTGGCGGCGGTGGTCGCACTGCTGCTCGGCGTGGTGATTTGGGGCGTGTTCGGCACGGTGGAGACAACGGTGGAGACCGCCGTCTCCGTCAGCGGCGACGGCGCGGTGCTGTACGTCTCGGCGCAGGACGCCGCGCGGCTTCAAAGCGGCATGACCGTCACGGCAAACGGCGTGACAGGCACGGTGCTTTCCGTGGCCTCCGCGCCGACACAGGTAGGGGACGGGGTTGACGACTATCTTCTCTACCTCACGGGGCTTTCGCGCGGTGACTTCTGCTGCGCCGTGGCCGTAGAGCTGCCCGGCCTTGCGCCGGGGGTCTACGCCGCGACCGTCACGGTCGAGAGCCTCCATCCCATCTCCTTCGTCACACACTGAGAGGTGGACGTATGAACAGGAGAAAATCACATACCGCCCCCGTGCAGCAGGGCGTGGCCAATGTCCCGGTCGTCATTCAGATGGAAGCACTGGAGTGCGGCGCGGCGAGCCTGACGATGGTGCTGGCGTACTACGGCAAGTGGATACCGCTCGAGCAGGTGCGCGCCGACTGCGGCGTATCTCGGGACGGCTCGAACGCCAAGAACATCCTCAAGGCGGCGCGCAGCTACGGCCTGACGGCCAAGGGCTGCCGCTACGAGCCGGAGGCACTGCGCGAAAACGGCACGTTTCCGTGCATCATCCACTGGAACTTCAACCACTTCGTCGTTTTATGCGGCTTCAAGGGCAACAAGGCCGTCTTAAACGACCCTGCTAAGGGGACGTACAGCGTCTCGATGGACGCCTTTGACAGCGCCTTTACGGGCATCTGCCTGATGTTCGCGCCGGGGGAGGCTTTTCAGCCCTCCGGCAAGCCCAAGAGCGTGGCAGCCTTTGCCAAAAAGCGCCTCGCCGGCGCGGGCAGCGCCTTCGCCCTCGTGGTCACCACGACCGTCACCACCTCACTCATCGGTATTATCACGCCGGGCTTTTCCAACGTCTTTGCCGACCGTCTTCTCTCCGGCACGAACCCGGAGTGGTTCGCGCCCTTCATGTACGGTATCTCCGGCCTTGCCGTGGTGCAGATCATCGTCTCGTGGATTCAGGCGACCTACTCCCTCAAGGTCAACGGCAAGCTGGCCATCGTGGCCAACAGTGAGTATATGTGGCACGTGCTGCGCTTGCCGATGGAGTTCTTCTCCCAGCGCATGGCGGGTGACGTGACCTCACGCCGCGCGCAGAACGCGACGATTGCCTCCTCGCTTATCTCGACCATTGCGCCGCTGGTTATCCAGTCGTTCATGATGGTCTTTTACCTCGTGGTCATGCTGCGCTACAGCTGGCAGCTCTCACTCATCGGGATCGTCTCCGTCCTGCTCAACAGCATCATGGGGCGCTATATCTCCAAAAAGCGCGTCAACCTCACCCGCGTGACGAGCCGCGACAGCGGCAAGCTGGTTGGGGCGACCGTGGCGGGCATCGAGATGATTGAGTCCATCAAGTCCTCCGGCGCGGAGAACGGCTATTTCGAGAAATGGTCGGGCTATCAGGCCAGTGCCAACGCCGGAACGGTGCAGTTCACCCGCCTGAACGCCTACTTAGGACTGATTCCCTCCGTGATCTCCATGCTCACGAACACGGTGGTGCTGATGGGCAGCGTCTACCTCTGCCAGCGCGGCGAGTGGACGGTCGGTATGATCACCGCCTTTTCCGGCTTCCTCGCTTCGTTCCTCTCGCCCGCCATGCAGCTCGTGTCTGCCTCGCAGACGTTTCAGGAGCTGCGCACGAGCATGGAGCGCATTGAGGACGTGCTGGAATATCCCATCGACCCGCACTGCGCGGTGCAGCCGGCCGCGCCGGAGACGTCCTACGATAAGCTCTCCGGCAAAATTGAGCTCAAGCACGTGACGTTCGGCTACTCCCGCCTTGCCGAGCCGCTCATCGAGGACTTCTCCATGACGCTCCTGCCCGGCCAGCGCGTCGCCTTCGTCGGCGCGTCCGGGTGCGGCAAGTCCACCCTCTCCAAGCTCATCTCCGGCCTCTACGAGCCGTGGTCGGGTGAGATATTGTTTGACGGCAAGCCCCTGCGCGAGATTGACCGCAACGTCTTCACCGGCTCGCTGTCGGTGGTCGATCAGGACATTATTCTCTTCGAGGACACCATCGCCAACAACATCAAGATGTGGGACACGTCCATCGAGGACTTTGAAATGATTCTCGCGGCGCGTGACGCGCAGATCCATAACGACATCATGCAGCGTGACGGCGGCTATCAGGGCAAGCTCACCGAGGGCGGCAAGGACCTCTCCGGCGGCCAGCGGCAGCGGCTCGAGATCGCCCGCGTGCTGGCCGAGGATCCCACCATCATCATCATGGATGAGGCTACCTCCGCCCTCGACGCACAGACGGAGTACGAGGTGGTGCGCTCCATCCAGAACCGCGGTATCACCTGTATTGTGGTGGCGCACCGCCTGAGTACCATCCGTGACTGCGACGAGATCATCGTCTTAGACCGCGGCCACGTGGTCGAGCGCGGCACACACGAACAGCTTATGGCCAACGGCGGCGCGTACACGCGCCTCGTTTCCAACGAATAAGGGGGTGCGCTTATATGGGTTGGTTTGATGAACAGATACGCCAGCGTATCCAGCACGATGACGACGACTTTGCTTCGGCGTGTGCCGCCATGTCCGCCGCGGTCATGGGCGAGCGGATCATCCGCGCCCTGGAGGACGACCGTCGGCGCACGAAAAACGCCATTGATGAGATCCTGAAATTCTACCATGTCAAGCCCACGGAGCTGCCGGAGGACATCCGCGACATCAACGACCAGCTGGAGTACCTCCTGCGTCCCGCCGGGATCATGCGCCGCACGGTGCATTTGGAGGGCGCGTGGTACAAGGACGCCGTCGGCGCGATGCTCGGTGTTCTCGACAACGGCACACCCGTGGCGCTGCTGCCCTGCGCCCTCACGGGCTATCGCTTTTACGACGCCGAGGCGGGCAAGTGGGTGCGTATCGACCGCCGCACCGCCGGGCGTATCGACCGCGAGGCCATCTGCTTTTATAAGCCGCTGCCGTTGAAAAAGCTCACCGTCAGGGACCTCCTGCGCTATATCGTGCAGTGCCTCTCGGCAGCGGACTTCGTCCTCGTGGGCGCGGCGACGCTCGCGGCCGCGCTGCTGGGACTGCTGATGCCCGCGATCCAGCGGCTTATCTACGGCCCGGTTATTGAAAGCACGAGTGCGCAGCTTCTCTTCGCCGTCTTCGGCTTCCTCATCTGCCTGAGCCTATCGCGGCTTTTCATCGACGCGGCGCGGCAGCTCATCTTGAGCCGCGTGCAGACGAAGATGAATCTTCAGGTGCAAGCAGCGAGTATGATGCGGCTTTTGTCGCTGCCCGCCTCGTTTTTCAAGGAGTACGCCTCCGGCGACCTCGCCAGCCGTATGGAGTACGTCAATTCCCTCTGCACCATGCTGGCCGATGCGTTCCTCTCGACGGGACTTACCAGTCTCTTCTCCCTCATCTACATCACGCAGATGCTGGCCTACGGCCCGGGGCTTGTGATTCCCGGCCTCATCGTCATCCTCTGCACGGTCATTGTCTCCATCGCCGCCACGCTGGCGCAGCTTCGCGTGTCGGAAAAGCAGCTCACCTACGCCGCAGAGGAGGCGGGGCTTGAGTACGCCCTCGTGACGGGCGTGCAGAAAATACGCCTCGCGGGCGCGGAAAAGCGCGCGTTTTCCAAATGGGCGCGCTCCTACGCCCGCCACGCCAAGTTGGAGTACGACCCGCCCGCCTTTTTGAAGCTCTCCGGCGTCATCTCAAGCTGCATCTCCCTCGTGGGGACGATCGTCATCTACTACTACACCATCCGCACGCAGGTGCCGCTGGCGGATTACTACGCCTTCAACAGTGCCTACGGCATGGTCATGGGCGCGTTCACTGCACTCACGGGCATGGTCAGCACGTTCGCCATGATACGCCCGGTGCTGGACATGGTTCGTCCCATTTTGGAGACCGTCCCCGAGATCGCCGAGAACAAGAAGGTCGTCACCCGCCTCACCGGGAGCATCGAGCTGAACAACGTCTCCTTCCGCTATACGGACACAGGGCCGCTCATCGTGGACGACCTGAGTCTCAAGATCCGCCCCGGCCAGTATGTCGCCATCGTCGGCTCGACCGGGTGCGGCAAGTCCACGCTCATGCGCCTCATGCTGGGCTTTGAAACGCCGCAAAAGGGCGCCATCTACTACGACGGCAAGGATCTCGCCTCCCTCGACCTCAAATCCCTGCGCCGCAACATCGGCACGGTCATGCAGAACGGCAAGCTCTTTCAGGGCGACATCTACTCCAATATCGTCATCTCCGCGCCGCAGCTCACCATGAACGAGGCGTGGGAGGCCGCCGAGTTGGCGGGTATTGCCGACGATATCCGCGCCATGCCGATGGGGATGCACACCCTCATCGCCGAGGGTGCGGGCGGTATCTCCGGCGGCCAGCGGCAGCGGCTCATGATCGCCCGCGCCATCGCGGCCAAGCCGCGCATTCTGATGTTCGACGAGGCCACCTCTGCGCTCGACAACGTGACGCAGAAGATCGTCTCCGACTCGCTGGAGTCGCTCAAATGCACCCGTATCGTCATCGCGCACCGCCTGTCCACCATCCGCCAGTGCGACCGTATCATCGTGCTGGACAAGGGAAAAATCATCGAGGACGGCACGTATGACCAGCTCATCGCGCAGGGCGGCTTCTTCTCCCGCCTCGTCGCCCGTCAGCGCTTGGAGTGAGTGAAAAGCACATAGGAAGAGCACATAATAAACGGAGGCGGGCCTTGCCCGCCTCCGTTTCGGTGTGTCAAAAAAGTCTCCCAGAGTTTGCCGCCTGCAGGCGGCGTATTGCAGCGTCAGAGTGCAGCGGCGGGAGACATCGGTGGCTTTGTAGCGGTCATTGGGAGTTTTGGGTAAGGCTGCGACTGCGGCGGCTTCCTTGGCCATGTTTTCGCGGCGCTCCTGCGCTATTTCCGAGGCTTTTACAGCGAAGATTGCGGTGTCAGGGCAGCCGCAGACAGGCGTGGCCTGCGCAAGCCGTTCTCTTTTTCCGCTTTTTATCAGCACTCAAAGGGCATTCCTCCGCTTTTGGCCAGCGAGGTGAATTCACCGTCAGAGACGATGATAT